>JALTWL010000281.1 GCA_027047045.1 Micavibrio sp. | reverse complement strand
CTTGATGGCTTTCATTATTATTAAGCCACCAATTCCAGAATCAAAAATACCAATTTTCATTTTTAATTATATCCCAAATTTTTCACAACGCACTTTATATGATATATTAGCTGTGTGTCTATTGGAAAATAATTTTTATGGCTTTGGTTTATTCATAATTGATTTTTTAACTTGCTTTTTAATTGCTTCGGCTTGTTTTTCAGCGGCAACATTAAATATATCAGCTCCAAGAGATTTTAAAGATGTGCTAATATTGTTAATCCCGCGTGAGATAATATTTGCATTTTTATTATATTTTGCTTGAGTTTTCTTAGCTGATTTTTGTAGCCTGCGTCCGATATTACTTGCAATTTTGTTGCCTTTAACAGCGCCAACTCCCGCAATGACAGCACCAGCCGTGCCAACAGCTGCAATAGCTGCAATATTGGTAAGTCCTGTTACAACAGATGCTACCCCAACTATATTTGCAGCAATCCCAAGAATAGATGTACCAGTTAAGGTGGCACCACCAAAAGCAACAACTCCTGCCGCTACGGCAACACTAACGGCTGTAATGGCTGTAATACCTGCAGCAATTCTAGTTGCGCCAACGATATATTTTAAACTACGTCCCAAAAATTTAGCAACATAGCTAGGGGTTGGTCTTTTTTGATAATTTTGAACTTTTTTAGCAATTGCGCCGTTCATTTTATCATTATACATTGCTCTATAACAGTGCCTAGCTGTTGCAATACCAGTTACAATTGCACCTAAATTTAATATTGGAGCAACAAACCAAGTGCCAAGAACTGGAACAAGTGATGTAAGTGCAACTCCAGCCATTAAGACTCCAGTAGCAATTGCTGTTTTACCAGCATATGATAAAGGTTTATTGATAATTGGATGTTTGCGATTTTTAAAAGCAACTTTGATACGTTGTTCAAACTGCCACCATTTACTAGGTTTGTTATTTATAGTCATTTTATTTTCTTCTCTTCTCCAATTTTAACCTATCTAAAAGAATCATAATTATTATTAACATTTAGTTAATGTAACACATATTTCAAAGTTATGTCAAATAGAAAGTTGGAAAATACAGCAATAAAATAAAAATACTAAAAAATGAGAGAGGATATAAAAGAGGATATGTGTATAAAATGGCGATCCCGGCAGGAATCGAACCTGCAACCCCCTGCTTAGAAGGCAGGTGCTCTATCCAGTTGAGCTACGGGACCTTTACAGCTAAAACAATATCTTTATAGCATAAAAAAATTTTTTTGGTAGTATAAATTTTACTCTAAAGGCATAAATTTAAAATTATCCATATAATTTTTTGGTTTTATTCTTTTTTTATGTGGTTCTTCTATTTTATAGTCCATATTGTTATTTTCTACAAAAACTATAGCTGCAGATTTAGAGCTAAATTTTAATTTTACTTGTTGTCTAGTATCGTATCCACCGTGCCAACCCATTATATTTTTGGAGTTTTCGTTAATAATCTCTGGACCATATTCTAGCGTCCAACTCTTGGTGTTAGCAATAGCAGATTGCATGGGAGATTTTTCTTCCTTATAAATTATTGCTTTCATATATTTTACCTCTATTTAGTGAACTTAAATAACATTTTTAAGAGTAATATTGTTTTTTTTTAGAATCAATATAAAAACTAAGTCTGCTTTTAAGTAAAATATTATTAACCTATTTAATATAATCTTGTGCTAGTGCTGTATATTTAGCACCTAATTTAAAGTTGTTTTTAATTTTGGTCATTAAAGTATGTCTGATAGCAAAATACAATATAAAGATATTTTTCATCAATCACCATTAGCCAAGATGCTAATTGCAGTTGATAGTAATAATATATGTAGCTTTGCTGATATAAATTCTGTGGCAGTTGAATATTTTGCTCTGACAGCAGATGATGTAATTGATAAAAATTTTACAGAGCTATTTTCTGAGGAAATGGCAGAACATTTTGAACAATCATGTCAAACATGCATTAGAACTAAAAGACCAGTTCTTATAAATGCGCTACCACATTTTCCAGGTGGGGTAAAAGTTCAATCTTTTATGTTGAACCCAATTTTTGATGATAAGAAAAAAATAAATTTTATAAATATAGTCGCAAGGCCTGAGGCAACAGATATAAATCAATTAGAACAAGAGCGCGATGATGCGATTTTACTTTTAACTTCTCTTTTTGATGCGGGGGGAATGGGCATTATTGTAACAGATGAAGATGGTACAATAGTGCGGGTAAATGATACATTTCTATCAGATTATAATTGGGAAAGAGAAGATTTACTTGGTAGAGAATTTACAGTTATAATTCCAGCCGAAGACCATAATATATCAAAAAAATTGCACAGAGCATTTATTGAAAGGGGTAGAAGTGGCTCAAGAGAAATCAATATAATGCGCAAAGATGGCAAAATAGCAGATGTTATTTTGACTACTGTGCTTTTGGAAATGAGCCAAAAAAAGTGCTATATGGTATCCACAATTAAAGATATTACAGAGCGTAAAAATATGATACGTAACTTAAAGCGGGCAAAAGAACAAGCAGATGCTGCTAATAAGGCAAAATCAGCATTTTTAGCCAATATGAGCCATGAACTTAGGACGCCACTTAATGCGATAATTGGATTTTCAGAAATGATTATGAACGAAACATTTGGCCTGTTAAATAATGATAAATATAAGGAATATATGACCGATATTCATTTTAGCGCGCGTCATTTGCTAGATATTATCAATGATGTTCTTGATATGTCTAAAATTGAAGCAGGTAAAATAGAGTTAATAGAGCGAGAAGTTATAGTTGCCGATGTTTTTAGGTCAGTATCCATTATAATGCATGAACGGGCAGAAGATGCAGGGGTAAAGTTAATATTTGATTTAGAGGAAGATTTGCCAAATATAAGAGCAGACCAACGTTTATTAAGGCAAATTTTGATTAACTTAACATCTAACTCAATTAAATTTTCACCCATAGGAGAAAAAGTAACAGTTAAAGCCCACAGGTTAAAAGATAATCATATTAGAATATCTGTGAGCGATAATGGTTGTGGCATACCAGAAGATAAAATTCAAGTAGTTCTTGAGCCTTTTGGACAAATAAACGACCCAATATATTCACAAGGGCAAGGAACAGGGCTGGGGTTGCCTTTAGCAAAAGCAATGGTAGAGCTACACGGAGGCAAGCTTGATATAGCGTCAAAAGAAGGCAAAGGGACAAGGGTCAGCCTTGATTTTCCAGTAGAAAGAACCGTTAAATAACTATTGCTATTTTCCTATACAAAAATCTTTAAAAATTACATCTAGTAAATCTTCAACATCTACTCTGCCTGTTAGGCGTCCCAAATGTCTAAGCGCTAGTCTTATATCTTCTGCCACAAGCTCAGCCATATCATTTGTAAGAGCAGATTTTAAATAGGCTTGACATTTTTCTAAATTATCTCTGTGTCGCGCTCTTGTTAAAAGCGGAGTATTTGTTTTTCCCGCATTATAATTTGCTTTTATAATTTTTGTGAGTTTTTCTAGCAATATATCAATGCCCACCCCATCTTTAACTGAGATTTTTACTATATCAATTTTATTAAATTTTACGTCAATATCACCTCTGTCAATTTTATTGATAACAATCATAGAATTTGAACTGTTCGCATCTAATAGCTGCCTTTCATCAATTTCACTTTCAGTATCAAACATTAGAATTTTTATATCTGCAGTTTTTGCTTTTTCTTTAGCTCTTTTAATACCTTCTTGTTCTATTTGATTGTCTGATTTTTCTCTAATTCCTGCAGTATCAGAAATTATAACTGGATAGCCTGCAATATTTAAATTAACTTCAACTATATCACGAGTAGTACCTGCGATATTCGATACAATTGCAATATCACGTTTTGCAAGTAAGTTAATTAGGCTTGATTTACCAACATTAGGCGCGCCTATAATTACAATTGAAATTCCACTACGAAGTCGTTCACCCTTATTGTTATCATTTAGATGAGCCTTTATTTCTAAAAGTAAATTTTCAATTTTGGGTATTAGGCTTTTAGATAGTCCATCTGGCATATCTTCATCTGGGAATTCTATTTCTGCTTCTTGATGAGCAAGTATTTCAATTAGTCTTTTTGTCCAATCTTCATAGATTTTTCTAAGCTCACCTGCATGTTGTGAAATGGCAATTTTATGTTGTTCTTCGGTTTCCGCATTTATAATATCTGCGATTGCCTCTGCCTCAGTTAAATCAATTTTACTGTTAAGAACTGCTCTTTTAGTAAATTCTCCAGCCTCTGCAATTCTAAGACCTTCACATACAAAAAGAGCGTCAAGCAACATATTTATACCAGCATTTCCTCCATGGATATGATATTCAATAATATCTTCACCAGTAAAGCTAGCGGGAGCTTTGAAATATATAACAATAGCCTTATCAATTAGTAGCTTTGTTTTGGGGTGATATAAATTACTATAAATTGCTTGTCTTGCTTTTGGTGGTTTAGATAGTGGATTATTGGTTAGTTTCAAAAAACTATCAACAGCCAAGCTACCCGACACACGAATAACTGCAACCCCTGCTTTTCCTGTAGCCGAAGATAGTGCATATATAGTTTCCATTGACTTTAAATACCCTTATATATTTTTACTAAAAAAAAATGGTAATTTTTAAGATATACTTTTTTTATAGTTATAATTAGAATATATAAAATGTCTTTTTATTAAAAGATGAAAATTAAATAGTTAAGGAAACCGATAATGCAAAGTATAACAAAAACAAAAAAAGTAAAATTATCAAATAGCAAAGAAATTGAAGTATATTTATCAAAACCTAGCAATAATAAAAATTATACAGCTCCCACAATTATTGTAATTGGTGATGATCTTAATAGAAATGGTGCTATGCTTGCTGTTTGTGATAGCCTTGCTTATCATGGATATACGACAGTCTGTCCAATTTTACATTCTAATATGCCTGAGGATATTTGCAATTCGGTCAAGCGCGATGATGTGGTAAATATTACAAAAGAGTTAAGTGAGGGAGAAATTTTGAAAGATATAGCCTTGCTTGTTGATGTCATAAAAAAAGATGCTGAATTTTGCTGTAATGGAAAAATTGCAATTATGGGATATTGTCTTGGGGGTAATTTAGCTTATCTTGCTGCCACTAGGGAAATAGCTAACTGTTGTGTTGCTTATTGTATTCTTGATGTTGAAAATCAATTGGATATTATGGATAACATTAAAACGCCTTTTATGTTGCACATTACAGCAGATAGCGGGGATATGACGGCAGAAAAACAAAAACTAATAGAAGAACAAGTAGCAAAAATCCCAAATATTGAGCTAATCTTTCACAATAATGTTAAATGCGGATTTTCTTGTATGGGAAATAAAAATTATGCAGAAGAAATAGCAAAAGAAGCCAATTATAGCACAGTTGATTTTATAACTAAAAATACAACAGAAATTTTATAAATAAATAAAAGGTAAGGGGAAATGGTAAAAAAATCTATAAATAAACAAAAAATTTCCCCCTTTAAAATATGCGACATATCAAACGAACAACCCAATATAGCAGAGTTGGGAAGGGAACATATATCACAATTAGTTAAGGGAAACGGTGCTGATGAACATGATGTTAGGTTGGTTGCATCTAAGCTAGAAAATTTTTCATTTACCGTTATGGTAAGACCCAACTTTCAAGAAAAATTAACAGAAAATAAAATTGTTGGCAATAAGGGGGCGGGGGAGGTTTGTGGTTCAAAAGAAGATATGCTACAAAAAATCGCTGTTCTTAAACAAAATTATGCTCAAGATGCTCATATTTTATTTTTACTATTTAATAAATTGAAAAAACTTCCCCATATGGGGTGGGGCAGAGATAATAAAATAATTTTAGATGAACTTACTCATAATTATATATATTCAGAACAATGTTCTCAATGTCAGGGGGCTAGAGAAAATCCTTGCTCTAAATGTCATGGAAAAGGAAATATACCATGTTTTAATTGTAAGGGTTTTGGGCTTATGGATTGTCTTTATTGTCACGCAACGGGACGAGTTGCAGATGGACAAGGAGGGCAAAAAGAATGTCCAAAATGCTATGGTAGAATTAAGACCAAATGTACAGAATGTTTAGGTAAAAAATATATGATTTGTGACTTGTGTCGTGGCTCTAGATATATACCATGCAAAAATTGTGGGCAAACTGGATATTTGTCTGTGCAAACTAAAATAGAATTTGAAATATTGGCAACAGCAACAATTGATGAAAAACAACTACCCACCAGTATTTTAAAATTATACGAACAAAAAGGACAAGAAAAATTAGCAACAGAGCTACATGCAAAAGTAACTCTATTGGCATCAGATGAGGTTAAAAAAGCCACAGAGCTAATAAAAGAAGAAATAGATAATAACGCAGAGGCTAGCACAAATCCTCATGCTATAAGTGTAGCAGAAAATAATACACAAAATATTGTGATTGTGGATAATCATATATTGCATTATTTGGTTGAAATACCAGTGGCTAAGGCAGAAATTTCAATTGCAGCAAAACGCTATGGTGCAGATATTGTTGGCTATCAAGCATGGTTTTCTAATATTGATAATTTTATAGATATATTGATTAAACCCGCTATTGTTGCCTTGCAAAAAATATCTAAAGGGCCAATGGCACAGCAAAGTCTAATAAATAAAGCACTTAAATATAGGATTATAAAAGAAATATTTAGCAATATAGGTAAAAAATCTAAAGGGCAGATATTTAAAATGCTAAAATTTGAATATCCACATGGTCTGTCAGATAAATATGCAAAAGCAGCCATTAAATTTGCAGATATAGCTATTAGTAAAATAACAGAAAAACCAAAAATTAAAGCTGTGATTGCAAGCTCTTTACTATCTACGGTAATTTTTGCTATATGGTTTTTAGTCCCTCTTAGAAAATTTATCCAAAATATGGATGTAAATACAAAATTTTACATAGATATTACATTGCTAGCAGTAATTAGTTTTGCTAGCCATTATATTGTTAGATTATTTGCGGCTAAGTCACTAAAAAAACTTGTCGCTAGCTATAATAGTGGAGATGCTAGCAATATAAAAGAAATTCTACCACCCGCTAAAAATCATGGTATTTATGCTATATTTATAACATTTGCTATATTTCTGATTATGGCGTATATGTCGCCAGTATCACCTTTGTGGTTATCTAAAATAGGGATTGGTTAATTTTTATCTCCAATTGTTATATATTCTTTTCTTTCTTGTTTAGCATAAAGAGCGCCATTTTTAGTATTTAAGAATTTATCAAAGTTAATATTTTCTTGTTTTATAAAGCCAGCATTTGGTAAATCTCCACTATCAACCATTTCTATGACTGCACAAACTGAGGCGGCTGTTGTCCAAGAAATAGCTCTCCATTCATGACCATTTATATACATTGGTAAATATCCATGAATAAATTCTTCACGTGCAAAAACATTATTCTTATTTTCTCCTTCAACTGAGGCATGAATATATACAATATCTTCTGACACAGGAGGCTTTGCTTTTACCAATATATCAGCTAAATTCTTGGGATTATCGCGCATATGCAGTTCATGTAGTAAAAAATTCATCAATTTTGTATGACCAGGATAGCGGATACTTTTATAATCTAAATTATCTGCACGTCCTAAAAATGTTTCACACATAGTGCCAAGCCCACCAGAGGTTGTAACTGCTTCTAATTCTTGCCCATTGATGAATAGTTTTTCTTTCCATTCTAGTGGTGATACCATTTTTCTTTCACCATTTTCTATGACCTCGCAATCATTTAAATATTCATTGATAACGCCTGCGGGCGACCAATTAAAAGAATATCCTAAAAGCCCCGTTGGGTGATGTGGCAGGGCCCCAACCCTTAGTCTGATATGGCGAATAGACTTAAAACCATTTGTTAAGTGAGCACCAACAATACCAATGAATCCTGGCGCAAGGCCACATTGAGGGGCAAAAACTATGTCTGAATTTTGTGCCAGTTCCCGAATATATTTAGTCGTAGCAACATCTTCTGTTAAATCAAAATAATGTGTTTTAGTATCATTTGCAAGTTTTGCTATATCTTTATTTAAGAAAAAAGGTAAACATGAAACAACAGCATCATATTTTTGCATAAGTTTTGCTAATTTATCCAAAGAAGATAAATCTTCATTTAAGATGGGAAACTCAAATCCTTTTCTTTTTCTATTGTCAATTCCAATTACATCATAACCAGTTTCATGTAAAAGTGTTGCAACTAGTGAACCTACTTTACCCAGCCCTAAAACCATAATATTTTTTATTTTATTCATATTCTCCACTTTCTATTTATTGATAAAAAATATATCCTGTTAAATTATTATACAAAAATAAAATAAATATAAAAACAAAATGACTGAAGATAAAAAAAACGACAATAGTAATGTTAAGAAATTCCCTCTAACTCCAAGGGAACGGCAAAGACTGTATCAAAAAAAGCTATTAGAAGACAAACCAATTTATTTGCAAGAACCCGCAAATGAACAGCCAGAGCCTATGTTTAATATTCCAAAAGCTACAAAAAATATATCAATATTGTTGATTATTATTTATGTGGCTATGTTTTTTTTACCTACAGATATAAAAACAAAGTTTTTTTACAGCATAGCATTTATTCCTGCAAGATATAGCGGAGGCTTAGCATTTGATATATGTGCGATAATTTCTCCAGTTACATATATGTTACTGCATGGTGGTTTAATGCATTTATTGGTAAATGTGGGTATGTTGCTTGCTTGTGGCTCTAATATAGAAAAAATATTTGGGGCAAAAAAAATGCTAATATTATTTGCACTATCGGGAGTAGCAGGAGCATTTACCCACTTTCTTATTTATCCAAGCAGTATGAATTCACTAATTGGGGCGTCTGCTGGAGTAAGCGGTTTATTTGCGGCTATTTGTGTAATGATGAGTGACGGTGGACGCAATAAAAGACAGCTTTTGACTTTAGTTGCCATTTGGGTGGGAATATTCTTATTGTTCGGGGCTATAGGCGCACCAGCTACAGATACAAAAGTTGGCTGGGTGGCGCATTTAGGTGGCTTTTTCTTTGGACTTGCTTTAATGCTTAAATGGCTTAAAAATAGATATTGATATATTAGGAGAATAATAAAATGACAAATAAAAACTATGACTTGGTGGTAATTGGGGCAGGGCCTGGGGGGTATGTATGTGCAATTCGGGCGGCTCAACTTGGAATGAAGGTTGCTTGTGTTGAGAAAAAAGAGCTGGGGGGCACTTGCCTAAATATTGGTTGTATTCCGTCTAAAGCTTTGTTGCACGCCTCTGAGAATTTTGAAGAGGCAGAAAAACATTTGCAAGATTTTGGGGTTGAAGTTGGCACGCCAAAATTAAATTTAAAACAAATGATGAAACATAAACAAGATGTCGTTGATGCTAATACTCAAGGTATCGCTTTTTTATTTAAAAAAAACAAAGTTGATCATCTAAAAGGGTTTGGCAAAATTTTAAAAGCAGGTGAGGTAGAAGTTACCGACGATAAAGGCAAAAAAACAGTTGTTAAGACAAAAAATATCGTAATTGCTACAGGCTCTGACGTGATGCAACTGCCTAATATTGATATAGATGAAAAACAAATATTATCTTCCACAGGTGCGCTACAGCTGAAAAATGTTCCTAAAAAACTAGCGGTTATCGGTGGCGGTGTAATTGGGCTTGAACTTGGCACAGTTTGGCGAAGACTGGGCGCAGATGTAACGGTAATTGAGTTTTTAGATAAAATCCTCCCACCAATGGA
>JALTWL010000280.1 GCA_027047045.1 Micavibrio sp. | reverse complement strand
GGTTGTCTGGTATGGGGGATTTAACTCTTACCTGTCATTCTATGAAATCTCGTAACTTTAAACTTGGCGTTATGCGTGGAGAAGGACAAAGCCTAAATGAAATACTAAGCCAAGCAACCCAAGTAACCGAGGGGGTGGCAACTTCAAATTCTGTTTTAGATTTTGCAAAAAAACATGCTGTTGACATGCCAATATGTAAGGCGGTAAACGAAACTATTCACAATGGAGTTTCTGTTGATGATACGATTGAGGCTTTAATGTCAAGGCCACTTACCCAAGAGCTGAGCTAGATTTATACGTAAAAAATAAAATAACAACCCTTGTATCTATATAATGCGATTGAGAGGCATAGTACAAACTGGCTTTGAAAATGACTATAAATAAATAATTATTTAAAATAAATTACACATACTATTGTACTTTAATTTTTTTTCTGCTAGCATTGTAATTGGGAAAAACATAGGCGTCGCTGTTCTGGCGGTGTCGTTCATATAAACACGGTATATCTATTGGCTATACGTTTCTATTGGGCTGGACGTATTTCTTACGTTTTTGCAGTCCACACGCTTATATTAGGGCTTGCCCTATTGACCTGCCATGTTAGCGATGCTGTTGCATGGACGGGGAGAGATGCGCTTGGTGTTACTGAGCCGCAGAGGGGAAGCTTTGTCCAGCTAGTTGCTGGGCAGGAATATATAACTGCTAAGAACAACGATTCTTGGCAGGCGCTTGGCTCTGACCTTGCTCTTGACAAAGAGCGGGGTGTTTCTTTGCCCCAAGAAAATATTTCACATAATGATAGCGACTCTGGCAATAAGAATGAAGATGCGACCGAAAATGATATATATGACATGTATGACAATTTTCAAGATATGGACTCTATGCTTACTGAGGATGCAGCAACGGGGAATTATTCTTATAAAGAAAGAACAGAAGATAGCTTACTGATTGTCGGAGTGGTTGTTGACGATATAGTCTTAGACGATGGATTTTTAATTTATATGGACGGTGAAAATATAATTGTACCGTTACAATATTTATCAAATCTTTTGGGTTTTCCAATAGAAGTAAATACAGAAACTGGTACAGCAAATGGCTGGTTTATTAAAGAAAAAAATAGTTTTGAATTAAAAAAACCTTATAAATTTGTAACAATTCGTGGCAAAAAGCAAAATATTGCTAGCGGTGAAATTGTAGAAAACCACGAAGATGACATATATATAAGCAAAGAGCTAATAGAAAAATGGTTACCAATAGAGCTTAATTTTAACTTTCAAGACTTAACGATATATTTAACAACATCAGAAGAACTGCCATTTCAAGCAAGGGCAAAAAGGCTAAAAAAATGGGAAAATATAAAAAAGCAAACTTCTCGCTCGGGTGTAGTTAAGATTGACAAAGACGTAATTCGGCTTCCTTATAAAAAGCTTTCACTACCGACAATCCAAGTAAACCAGAGCATGAACATAAGGGAGAGCACAGACGGCTCTAAACTACAAAATTCTACGACCAGTGTAACGCTACAGGGCGACTTGCTGGGCATGGATATGCGGGCTGACATAGGCTTTAATCAAGCAACCGATGGCAGTAGCCAAATGCAAAGAAGTGAAATTTTACTATCTAAGGAAGATTTTGAAGGTAAAATTGGCGGTCCACTAAAAGCAACTCAGCTTGCAATTGGTGATATAAGCACATATCAATTTCCACTTGCTGGCGGAAATAGAAAGGGTAGGGGGATTAAGCTTTCCAATGCGCCAGTTAGTTTTGTTAGAAACCCAAACGAACATATAGTAGAAGGATACGCCCCTGCTGGGTGGGACGTGGAAATATATCAAGATGACAGGTTACTTGATTTTACAAGAATATCTGACGATGGATATTATCGTTTTGAGGCGCTGCCCCTTAAAACAGGCTTTAACTTATTTCGTATTGTAATGTATGGGCCAAATGGGGAACAAAGAGAGGAATTTGAAAGACTCTATCTTGGCAATAATATGATTGATGCGGGTAAATTTATTTATGAAATGAACGCTGTTCAGTCTAACACTCCATTGATTGACTTAAGAAAGAAAAAAGCTCCCAAAACTGACCCTACTTTTTCATTTCTGGGAGAATATGGGCTTAGTAAAAATTTATCAATTAGCGGTGGATATTATACTGCTCCCGCAACTGATGAGGAAAATCTAAACGGTGTTATGATGGGAATTAGAGGCTCTGGCGAAAATAGCTTTAGCCAAGTAAATATTTTTAGAAATAGAGATGGCGCTGTATCTGTTGGCTTAGATGTAAGAGGTAATTTAGGTAAAAATACTAGCTGGGGGGCTGGACATGTAAGACATAGAAAATATGCAAAAGACATAAAAAGAGTTGAAAAAGAAAGCTATATTCGTTTTGCACAGAATATTGCTATGAAAAAATTACCTAAATTTAGCTATTCAATAGATTTAAAAAGAAGACTAATTGATACAGGGACAAGAGAAACTATCATATCAAATAGATTTTCAACAAATTTCTTAGGTTTGAGCCTAACTAACAACATAGACCACATAACCCGCGACAATAGCAATTACAAGCAAATATTGGGTAAGCTTACTTTATACAGAAAATCTCCAATTGGTATTTTTAGAAGTAACATAAATTACAGCCTAGACAGACCCGCTAAAATAGATAACGCAACCTTGCAATGGCAAAAGACTTTGTCAGAAAAATTGGCACTGAACGCTTTAATAGATACATCTTTTGGCAGTAATCCTGTAACTACTTTTTCTGGTGGTATTGATATTAAGCAAGATAAATACAGGCTGGGCATAACAGGTTCTTTGTCTGATAAAGGAGATAGGCGTTTAGGTATGAATTTAGCATATAATTTTATCCCTCAAAGCCTGCATGGTGACTATAAAATTACAAGTGAGAGCGTAAATAACGGTCATATAATGCTAAAACCGTTTATAGATAGCAACAATGACGGCATGTTTACAAAAGGTGAGGAGTTGCTAGCAGGCATTAAATTTAAAAATATGCTACGTGGTACAAAAACAACCAGTAATGAAAAAGGCATGGCTGTACTTGCGGGGCTAGCGCCAAATGCAGTTAACAAAATTACAATTGAACAAGACAGTTTACCTGATATTTATCTAACGCCTCTAAAAGCAGAAACAAAAATATTGGGTAGGCGTGGCATTAACGGACCAATTTATGTGCCTATTCAGCAATTAGGTGAGATAAGCGGTATTGTTACCGTTTTAAATGATATGACAGGCAAAGAAGTAGAGCTTGCGGATTTGCCAATCCAGCTACTTAACCAAAAAGGTGAAATAGTTGCAAAAACAACAACAGAATATGACGGTTTTTACAGTTTCCCGTCCCTTCCCATTGGGTTATATGATATGTTTTTCCCAACATTAAAAGCCCTAGATATGCAATATAGTGGTGAAGGGACGGGGCCTCGCTTCGAATTGTCTTCAGATGAACCAGAAATATACGATGGTGATGTCGTCATGAAACATCACCGCCTCGACGGGGGCGCGGATAGTGCTGGCAATTCTGAAGATGATTCGGCTGGCGAGGATTTCAAAGAAAAAACTGGGCAAAAAGGTAAAAAACTAGGCTTTATTGGAATTGTCCCAAAAGCCACAAATGTTAAGGATTAAATCAAGTTTTTAAGTAAAATAACTGCAATATTAACTATTTATAAACTATAAATATGTTTGAATATAAGTAGGGACTTGTATTACAATTGTAATCATGGGTACCCAATTCTGGGAAAACCCTTTTTAGAAACAAAAGTGTTTTTCTGGGGGATTTGTTTCAAATATTGGTGTTTGAAATAAATATTTTTCTAAAATTAAGTTGAGAAAAGGAGATATAAAACCATGTTTAAAAAACATAAAAAACTAACGTTAGCTTTGGCGGCAATTGGTGTGGTGGCATTGCCATTAACAGTAAATGCTGCTTCAACTACTTTGAATGCAACAGCGACATTTTTAACCGCGATTACTTTAACGTCCACAGATATGGATTTTGGCACTATTGAGGTTACCACCCCAGTTGGTAGTGGTGATACTGTTGTTATGGATACTGCTGGTGCTAGAACTTGTAATGGTCAATTTACTTGTACAGGTAATGGTACTGCGGGCGTTGTTACAGTAAATACAGCTTCTAACAATGCACTAGATGTTTATTGCTCGGCGACAGCTATTCTTTCAGATGGTACCAACACAATTCAGGTGAATAACATAACCGTGGCTGCTGAATTTGGTGGTAGTAGTGGTACATGTGATGGTGTTTCTGGTACTGGTACTGCACAAGCAACTATGACTTACGCCTCTGGTTCTGCTGATGAATTCTTTTTTGGCGGTACAATTGATGGTAATATAACCACAGGTACATTTGGTCCAGGCACGTACAATACAACAAATGGTGGTGGTTCACCAATTACAGTTGAGGTATTTTATCAATAGAGTTTAACTTTTAAATTTTAAGGATAGCTCTTTTCTCAAAGAAAGATTTTCCCGCCAGTGTTGCTTAAGAACTATCAATACTGACGGGGGCTTTCTTGAGCTAGTGTTAGCAGTCCTAAGAATTTACAAATTTAAGAGGTTGAATTTATGAAAATACCTTGCCCCAAAAAAACTATTTTGACGATTTCCATTTTATTTGGGCTGTTGCTTTATCATATCACGGATAGTAGTGCTCTTGAGATTACTGACCCTCAAATAAAAGGCATGGCTCAAATACATATAGAGGCAAATTTTCAAACTGTTGGTTTTGTTGAAGTGGAACATGAAAGACTAACCATTCCTAAAATGGACGCTACTTTTTGGAAAAATAAAGCTTTTGTTAAAAATGCTAAAATTAGCATACATGGCATGGAAGGAGAACCAGTTGCCGTTTCTTGCGCCGTTCTTGGGCAAAAAATCTTAAATAGAGATTGTAACGGTAGCCCTTTAAAAGTAAGAGAACTGCTTTCTGGTGATAGTATAAAAACAGGGGTGGCAATCACCGCTGATATGATAAATAATAATGGTCGTTCAGACAAAATCATCTTTATGAAAGTATCATATATGTAATTTTAGGCAACTAACGGTTGTCGGTTTGATTTTTTTGTCATTTTAAGGTGGCAAAATGGCTTTTATTGCTTTTATTTTACTTGCTTTTACAGTAATCTTTATTATAGAAAAATATGTATATAGTTATACCATTTTAAAGGAACATGGATAATGAAAAAGAAAAGTAAATTTATAGCTGTGTTTGTCGTTTTGGCACTTATTTTTTCTGCGCTACCTTTGGGGGCTGTTTTTGCTAAAGAAAAAAAACGTAGCAGTGTGCTATTTGTATCTCCGCACCGTGTTTCTATAGAGCCTAAACAACGTGTGCAAATTTTAAATGTTGCTAATCACTCAGATATTCCAAGGCGTTATGACCTAAAAATTATTGACCAGATAATGCTTGAAAATGGTAGAACTAAAACTGTTAAAAATGCTAAATATTCCGCAAAACCTATTTTACGTTTTGTGCCTAAAAGATTTACTTTAAAACCAGGGGAAAGACAGGTTGTGCGTATTATGGCTAAACGTGGAAAGAACTTGCCCGATGGTGATTATCACAGCCATTTACTTTTTAAAGAAGTCCCACTTCGCAATCACGAGGCAGATACAATGATGTCTTCACAAGCAGATGGTGGCAGTGTTTCATTTGAAATTAAGGCCGTTTATGGTGTTGCAATACCAATAGTTGTACAAAAAGGCAAAATAGAATCTTCTATTTCTGTTGAAAAAATTAAATTAGCTAAAGATGATAAGGGAAAATTATCTTTATTTTTAAATGCGCTTAGAACTGGTAATGCTGAGGCAGCAGGCTTTATATCTGTCCAACATATGGTTAGTGGTAGGGAGGCTGTTGATATTATTCCTAAACAATGGCTCCGCATGTATCGGGAGGTTGATAGTATAAATAAAACAATTCCTTTAAGACTTCCAGAAGGATATAGCCTTAAAGGTGGGGAAATTGTACTAACCATGGTTGATGACCCAAAGGCAAAGACACCTAAAACACTTAGTATTGTAAAAATTCCAACTCCTTAAAAATAAAGTATGGCTATATTTATTTGCTAATGTGCAGTTTACTTAGCTGATTTGCTATTTCTTGAAATGCCTGAACCAGTGTTTCATTGCTGGGTGCATCAAAATACAAACTGGTATCTGATGCGCAACGCTCATAATAACCTTTTGTATCTTCACTGATACCACTACCAAAAGTAATTGTGTATATTTGTACCCCGTCGCCTTTAAGATTTTCACAAGTTTCTTCAAATCTCTCATTTAAATCAGATGGGGTTATACTATGTTCGTAAGTCAAACCATAAACAGAATAGTAATAATGCATAGTGTTATTACCGTCTGTCATCATTAAAATAGCTTTTCTCCAGCGTGGGTCGTCCCAATCTTCACCCTCTGTAAATGGTTCTTCTGGTGAGATAACTCTCCCCCCCCAAAGCATACCTATATTACCATAAGTAAAGCCCATAGCTTCTAGACCGTTAATGGTGTCTTCTAGTGTATTTCTATCATTGGTCAGAGGCACAACTTGCTCACTCGGGCAATAGTAGTTAGGGTCAGAAATCCAATAATAACAATAGCCGTACCAGCTCCAAAGACAAATTTCTGGAAATCTATACATTTCCCACACAGGGTTGCTTACTATATTTTGAGTGTCTTCTGGATAATCTTTAGCAAGAACACAGCCATGCCATTGTTCTGAGTCGCTTAAATCATATTCAATGTCAGATGGTGGAGATATGTAATCATCTGTATCTGGGGTTGTAACAAATGCAGTACCATAATTATTACCATCTGTATCAAGCCCCCAACCGTATGAGCCAACATTTACAGACGATGCATATGGAACAATTCCTATTTTTAAATATTCCTCATCAGTTATTCTATCGTACATTACCTCAATGAAATCTAACGACGCTTGCTTTAGGGCTGATAGTCTAGAGCCGTACATTGAGCCTGTTACATCAAGCACAAGAACAACCTCTATTCCAGATAAATCTCTTATAACTTCGGTTTTAGCAACAACATTTACCTCATCTTTACCAAAAACACGCATAAATTTTGTATCTACCTTAGCATTTGCGGTAATCGTAACTTTTTCACCATCCATGGTTAAAATAACTCCATATGGTACTCCTATTTTTTCTTCTGGATAGTTAGCGTCCATAAAGGCATTCATTATGTCGTTTAGCTCATCTTCTTCTCCAGTTGATGCTGCAACCGCAAGTGCTGCCTTATCAATTGCATTTCCTAGCCTATTTTTAATATTATATGCTTGCCCCAAATCAACTGCAACTCCACTAGCTGCAACTAAAACTGGTAAAGACAGTCCAAAAACTATGGCAACCACCCCTGATTTATCTTTTGTATAATTTTTCAATAATTTTAAAAAAGAATATTTGATTTTTTTATACATAATTTTAAAACCCCTAAAATTTATTCTCTTTGCACAAAGGAAGTAATTCTTCCTTTAACAAAAGCCGTTTCCTGCATTTCAATTGCACCTGTAATAATATCTGAAAATTGTGGAGTAAACGTATATTCAACAGTTACCGCAACAACCCCATCGTCCTTTTTGCCAAGCCCGTCTGCTCTTTCTTCTATTCCATCTATGGGAGCCATATTTACTGTATCTCTCCATTGGACTTCTGGCTCTTCTTCCTCATCTATAAATCTTATCCCAACTATATCTATGCCAAAACTATCTAAAGAATATGGCTGCATGGCTAGTCTTGCAGCTTCTATATAATTATCAAGCTCTGTATCATTTAGGCTTTCTTCTCTTGCAATTAAATCGGCCGTTATATGGGCAGCCGAGATAACCTTTTTATTAACCAAAAGCCCCATACCAATATCAATAGAGCCCATAAGCATGGTTAGTAATATTGGAAAAATAAAGGCAGTTTCTACAACAACATTACCTTTTTTATCCAACAACCAACGCTTTAATATGTTTAAGTTACTATTCAAAAGCATAAGGTTCATTCCTAATTACTACAGTTGCCATATGTCGGTAAGAGCCACCACCCAATCCACCGTCCATAAAAGAGCCTAAAAATGGCGTTATAAAGTCATAGTTATAAACAAGCCTAATTAAAATAACACTTTCAACCCCGCCAGCAGCAAAACCTTGGCTTTCTAAGTTGCCATCTTCATCAAAACTGGGGGGAAATGATGCAACCCCTGCAAAACTATCATTTGGAATTTCAATTACCTCATATTGTACGTTATCACAATTGACCAGCCCACCTATTTGCTCACAAAGAGTATCTCTAAACATAGATTCAGCATCAGCAGATTCTTGCGCCTGCCCTGTTCTTATAATCCTTGACGCCGATTGTGCCGCCCCTTCAAGAGTAGTACCAGCCGCAAAAAAAAGCATCGTTTCTAAAGTACCAATTAAAATCATGAAAAATGGAATACCAACCAACGCAAACTCAATTGCTGTTGCCCCAGTTTTATCCTTTTGCCATTTGTTCAATAACCCTAACATCTAAAAACCTTACTTAAAAAACGAATCAAATATATGCCTTGTCAAAACAAACACATATTCTAAAATATTACCTTGATAGCAATAATAAATGATTAAATTTCATTAGGATACAAATATAAAACTATACAAATTTTATATAGTTTTTATAAAAATTTAGTGTGATTTTTAACTAGAGCTGTCTTTTATGTCCCATAATATGACGTCTAAATAAGCTGTGTTTATTTTCTATTATTTGTTGTCTATTTTGTCTTTTCTGTTCTTGCAGTTTTTCCTGTTTTTTTAGTTTTTCTTTTTTTTCTTTATCTAAATATTCAGCCCTGATTTCTGTAGATTGCAATTTCCACTTTTCTAAAAATTCAATAAATTTATCTTGTTTTCGTTGTTTTGCTACGTCTGCTGCAGAATGTTCAAAAGAATCGGTAAAGCTCAAATCCGCCCCGTGAGAAAGCAAAGCAGTTGCTATATCTATATTTCCATGAAATGCTGTAACTATTAAAGGAGAATTATAATCATCATCGTGAGCATTAACATCTGCGCCTGCCATAATTAGTTGTAGAGAAAAATATTCTAAATTTAAGTCAGTCGCAACAAGCAAAGCAGTTTTAGATTCTTTGTTAGATAAGTTAAAGTTAGCTTTATTTTCCATTAAAAAGTCAAAAGCTTCCTTTGACTCAGCAAAAATAGAGGCAATAAGAGCTGTATCGCCAGCATTATCCATTGAGTTAATATCTGTCCCGTGTTCTAAAAATATTTCTAACAAATCTACACGATTTTTCCTAGCCGCATAAATAAAGGGAGTTTCTCCATAATGAGTATCGTCCTTATATCCAACAGGATTTGCCCCGCATTTTAACAAATCTTTTATTTTAGATAAGTCGCCCTTATCATTCATAACAATATAGGCTAAATCTTTATCAAGTAATGATTCCATAATAATAAATTCTTATAATTTTATAGCTTGAAAAATGAAGATATAACACATAATGTTGTTATATGTCAATATTTAGCTAGTGGAGGTGAGTAATGTTAGTATATATAGCCGTAGCTCTAGGAGGAGGAGCAGGAGCAGTCTTTAGACTAGCCCTACTAGAAATACTAGACCATGAAAAAATACCGTATGGCACAATTGCCGTTAATATCATTGGCTCTTTTATCATTGGTATTGTGGCTGCTATATTTTTATTTATGCCAACTCATATATTATCTAGTAACTCTAGGATATTTATAACCTCAGGATTACTTGGTGGATTTACGACTTTTTCTGCCTTTTCACTAGATAGTATGAAACTAATACAAAATGGGGATATGTCTTTGGCAGCATTTTATATATTAGCATCTGTTATTGGCTCTATTATTGCTGTATTTATAGGATATAGTATAACTAAATATATAATTATATAGGTAAAATATGCAAAAAACAAAAACACAGTTAATAGAAGTTACAGCAAAAGATAATGGAATTAGGCTAGATAAATGGTTTTTAGCTAATTTTCCAAATTTAAAATTTGGGCATTTACAAAAACTTCTTAGAAGTGGACAAATTAGAATTGATAGCAAAAGAGCTAAAGGCTCTAGTCGTATTCAAACAGGGCAAAAAATTAGAATTCCTCCTCTAGATTTAGAGGCAGCCAGCCAAAAGGCAAAAAAAACGCCAATAAAAAATTATAAATTAACTGATGGTGAGCGAAATATTTTAAAAAAAGCAGTTATCTATGAAGATAAAAATATAGTAGCTCTAAACAAACCCTATGGTATTGCTACTCAAGGGGGCAGCAAACAAACACAGCATTTAGACGGTATGCTTTTTGCATATTTTAAAGAACAAAAAAAAACAAGACCACATCTAGTCCATAGGCTAGATAAAGAAACCTCAGGTATATTGATACTTGCAAAAGATGAAAATATTGCTAGAAAACTGGGCAAAATATTTAAAGAGCAAAAAGTAGAAAAATATTATTGGGCTGTGTGTCTTGGCAGACCAGACTTTGAAAGTGGTGAGATAATTGCTCCTTTAAAAAAACAAAAAGCATCTTACGGTGAATATATAAGTGTTGACAAAGAAGAAGGCAAATATGCAAAAACTTACTATCAAGTAGTGGAACAACTGGGGAGTAAGCTTTGCCTTATTATTTTTAAGCCACTTACTGGGCGTACTCACCAATTAAGAGTGCATGCCTCAATTATTGGCTGTCCAATATTGGGGGATAAAAAATATGCAAGCGCAGAACAACAACAAAGATTTGCAGAAATATTACAAATAGCAGAGCCCAAATTACATCTGCACGCACAAGAACTTATTTTTGAGTTATCTCCCAAAAAGCTTAAGCTAACAGCTACACTTCCAGAGCATATGACAAAAACTTGGGCAAAGTTTAATTTTCCCTATAACTTAAAAAATAGTGGTTATTTTGATGCTGAGTAAGATATTGAATTTTAAAATAAAAATATTAAAACGCCTGATAAAAATACTAGCAATAGTTATATTTCTTGCTTTTATCGCTTTTGGAGCATTCCTGCTTTTTAGCGATTTTGGTCAGTGGAGTAAATTTATCGCAGAGCAAAGCCAAAAAACTCTTGGCAGACCTTTAATTATAAAGGGCAAAATAAGACCAACTATTGACCCTAGAAATCCTGGATTTGTGCTAAATGATGTAACTCTTAAAGCTGTCACAAAAGACCAAGCAGAAATAAAAGCAAAAACTCTAATTATTGGTGGAAAAAATCTAATAAAATTAGCAAAAACAAAAGATTTTCAAAATAATTTAGCCCTAGATATAGAAATTATTGGCTTGCAAATAGGAGAGCAAAAATTTGACTTTACCAAATTTACTTTTAATCTTAACAAGGGCGATATAACCCTAAAACCGCTGTCATTTAAATTATTTGGAGCTAGCTTTTACGGAGCACTTAAATATACTAACAGCTATCTGTTAACTTTAAATGGCAAAATTAGCAATTTTAAATGGAGTGAATTTTTAAAAGATGCAAAAGGCGGTTTTGATGGTCATTTAAGTCTAAAATCTAAAGGTCGGGGGGCAGATGAAATATTAAATAATCTAAATGGAAATATTTTAGTTAAATCTGATAAAGGCAAAATTAAAGGTAGAATAATTGATCTTTGGGGGTCTGACTTTTTAACAAATATAGTTGCAAGCAAAAACAAACAAACAAATGTTATATGTTCTGTTGGATTGTTTGATATAAAAGCAGGCATTGCAGATACAAAAATTATTATAGATACAGAAAATGTTTTAATTAAGGGTAAGGGAGAAATTGATATTCCAAAGTCCAATTTAAACTTAAAATTTATCCCAAAGCCTAAAAATCCTAGCCTGTTTAGTATGGCAACACCCATTAATGTTACTGGCAGTTGGGCAGAACCTCAAATAACCCCAACGGCTGGTGGTATTTTAAAAAAGTTGGGGGGCATTGCGCTTGGAACAGTAAATCCCGCCGCGCTTGCACTGCCATTTTTAAAATTAGGCTCTAAAGATAATAATGCTTGTGTTAATATGCTAGTGGGGGAAAAATTAAAATGAAAAGATTTTATAAAATAGTATCAATAAATGAAGATAATGGTAAATATGCGGTTATGCTAGATGGTAAGGTTATTAAAACACCGTTTATGAATATACTTACACTTCCTAATTTAAAATTGGCAGAAGAAATAAAATCAGAATGGGAAGCACAAAAAGATGAGCTTGATATAAAATCAATGCCAATTACTAATATTGCTTACACTTGGCAAGATAAAATTTTGCCTAAAAAGTCAGAGATTATAAAGGCAATTTCTGAATATCTTAAAACCGAGCTTATATGTTATGTTAGCCCTGATGGTGAGCTATATAAACAACAAATAGCAAAATGGCAACCAATTGCCGATATTTTTGAAAAAGATACATCTATTAAGCTAAATTTCACCAAAACTATATCTAGCGCAGTTCAAACTTGTGAGGATTTAGAAAAATTTACTCAATTGCTAGAAAATTTACCTGCGCCACATTTAACTGCTATGCAAATTACTATTTCTCTTTTAGGCTCTGCGGTTGTGTCTTATGAATTTGCCAAAGGTAATATAACAATTGAGCAAGCATTTGACGCTGCCATGTTAGAAGAAATATTTCAAAGCAAAAAATGGGGGCTTGACCCAGCAATAGAAAATAAGCACAAAAGCATAAAAAACGAACTAGCGAATATAGATAAATTTTTAAAATTAGTAAAATAGTAATATTTGTATTTACTCTTGAAAATTATTTAGATTGTTAATTTAAGCAACTCCCCCTACCCGCCCATAAGGCTATGTAAAACACATGAGGTATATCTATGATATTACAGAATAATTTCTACAATCAATAATCTTTAAATATTAACTTGTATAAATATTTTAAGAATAGTTATAAAACACGGGCAATGGCTCTTTTCCAGCCTGTGTATAATTCTGTTTTTTCTTCTTCACTCATATTTGGCTCAAACTTACGAGAAAGTTGCCAATTTTGCTCAATTTCTTGCAGAGATTGGTAAAGTCCAACATGCAAACCTGCAAGATATGCCGCTCCAAGTGCTGTTGTTTCAATGATTTGTGGTCTATTTACAATATTGCCTGTCATATCAGCCAAAAATTGGCACATCCAGTTATTCTCTACCATGCCTCCATCTACCCTAATTTCAAAGATTTTTTGCCCGCTATCTTCCATCATAGCATTAAGTAAATCTTTTGTTTGGTATGCTTGTGCTTCAAGGGCGGCTCTGACTATATGTTCATAAGTAACATCGCGGGTCATACCAACAATGGCAGCTCTTGCGCTAGGCTCCCAATAAGGCGCACCCAGTCCAGTAAAGGCAGGAACCATGTAAACCCCACCATTGTCAGATACTCTTTTTGCAATTTCCTCAGTTTTAGCAGCATGTTTAATAATCTGCAGACCATCACGTAGCCATTGTATTGCTGCCCCTGCAATAAATATAGAGCCTTCAATTGCATAAACGGGCTTGCCATTTAGTTGATAGGCAATTGTTGTGAGTAATTTATTTTTTGATTGTTTAAATTCACTACCAATATTTTTTAGTGCAAAACAGCCCGTGCCATAGGTAACTTTTACCATACCTTCTTTAAAACATGCCTGCCCAAACATGGCTGCATGTTGATCGCCTGCGATGCCTGTTATTGGAATTTCTACTCCTAAAAATTCTTTTTTGGTTGTACCGAACATACAGCTGCTATCTTTTACAGCTGGCAATATTTGTTCTGGTATTTCTAATATTTCTAAAAGCTCTTTATCCCATTTTCCTTCTTTTATATTATAAAGCATAGTTCTGCTAGCGTTAGTCGCATCTGTTGCATGTACCTTTCCACCTGTCATTTTCCAAAGTAAATATGTATCTATTGTCCCACATAAAAGCTCCTCCGCTTTGGCGCGCATAACAGCGGCAGTATTATTTTTTAATAACCAATGTAGTTTAGTTCCAGAAAAATAGGGGTCTAAAACAAGCCCTGTTTTTGATTGAAAAAGCTCCTCTAAACCATCGTCTTTAAGTTCTTTACAATAACCGCTTGTTCGTCTGTCCTGCCAAACAATTGCTCTGCCAATTGGGTTTCCTGTTTCTTTGTCCCATAGAATAATAGTTTCTCTTTGATTTGTAATACCAATTGCTGCTATTTCATCTGCTTTAATGGCTGCTTTTTCAACTGCTCTTTTACAGACATATTTTGTGTCTTGCCATATATCTTGTGCGTCTTGTTCAACCCAGCCATTTTCTGGGTAAAATACGTGGAGCTCTTTTTGAGCATAGCTTACGGCTTTTGCATTTTCATCAAAGATTATTGCCCTAGTGGAAGTTGTGCCTTGGTCTATGGCAAGTATATATTTTTTCATTTTTTAACCCTATTTTGCTGAATAAATTTTTCTATATTTTCTTTAGTCTTATCAGATATATGCAACCCAAATTTTGAGCGTCGCCAAATTATATCTTCTAAAGCCATTGCATCTTCAAATTGCATTAGATATTCAATTTCTTTTTCAAAGATAAAATTGCCTAAATCCTTGCCCATATCTTCTAAGTTAGAGCAATTTTTAAGTAAAATTCTCACTTTACTACCATAAGATTTAGCATATCTTTTTATAAGTTTTTCGGGAAGCCAAAAAAATTCTCGCTTTAATGTATTTAAAAATACTTCAAAATTTGCAGCTCCCGATAAATCCCCCCCCCATATTTTAGCATTTTTTGTCCATGCGGCTTTACTTTGGTCGGCAAATACATCTTTTAGAATTTTATCTAAAGCATTTTCTGCAAGCTTTCTAAAACCTGTTATTTTACCGCCATAAACTGTTAAAATTGGTCGGTCATTTATATAAGATATATCTAGCTTATAGTCCCGACTAACAGATTGCGCCTTACCCGAGCCATCATCTATTAACGGACGCACACCACTGAAGTCCCAGATAATATCTTGCTTTGTAATTTTATTGTTAAAATATCGGTTAACAGCAGAACATAAATAGTGTTTTTCTTCTTCTGATATTTTAATTTTGGGGGGGAGTTTTTTAAGTAAAATATCCGTTGTGCCGATAAGAGTATATTTATCTTCATATGGTATAGTAAATATTATTCTACCATCATCATTTTGTAGGATATATGCATGTTTGGCATTGTATAATTTTGGGACTATTATATGGCTGCCTTTTACTAAGCTCATATTATATTTGGGGGTAAAATCGCTAAAAAACTGCTGTAACAGACCGTTTACATGACAGCCCGCAGCATTAACAATGAGTCTTGTTTGAACTATGTGTTTTTTTGCCCTTTTTTGCCAAGGCATTTTAGAGCTAATAGTAACTTTCCAAAGATTTTTTTCTTTTACTGCCTCAATAGATTTTATCTCAGTTCTAGATAGGGTCAAAGCCCCCCTACTATTGGCATCAGCTACATTAGACAAAACCAATCTTGCATCATCAACAGTACAATCTGTATAAACAAAACCATATTTAAATTCTTTTGTTAAAATGTCATTATTGAATTTAATATAGTTTGATTTTTGAAAGCTAGAATTTTTACCTGCTAGATAGTCATACAAAAAAAGCCCCGCCCTAATTATCCAGCGTGGTCTTTGTTGCTTGTTATGAGGTAGAACGAACCTTAAAGGAAAAATCATATATGGGGCAGATTTATATAGTATTTCTCGCTCATTTAAGGCAGATTTTACCATTGAAAATTCATAGCTTTCCAAATATCTAAGTCCACCATGTATAAGCTTAGTACTTGCAGAAGATGTAGCAGCACCCCAATCTTTCTTTTCACAAAGTAGAGTTTTTAGTCCTCTACCTGCTGCATCTCTGGCAATACCGCTGCCGTTAATTCCACCACCAATGACAAGTATATCAAATATATTTTGGGATTTGAGTTTTTTTAAATTATCAATAGTAGATAGCATAGCATGTCCAAAGTAAAAAACTGTCTTTAAGCTATGCTTATCTTAAAAGAAAGCAAGTTTTACGTCTATATTTTTATAAATTAAATTATATCATAGCGCGTACATATTATTCTAAGTTTTGCCTCTAGCTGGGTCATAGAAAATGGTTTTAATATATATCCAGCAACTCCTGCTACCTTTGCATCAATGACAGAGCTTTTGTCCCCTCTACCAGTTACCATCATAAAAGGTAAGTCGCTGCCAACAGATTTTAACTGCCTAAGTAGTGCCAAACCACTCATGGACGGCATATTCCAATCAGAGATAATCATATCTATCATATCATCTGCTATGTCTAAAAAGCTCAAACCTTCCCGTCCGTTACAAGCCTCATAAATTTGGCTTATTCCTATTTCAATTAGCATTTGTTTCATCATACTTTTTGCTTCATCTTGATCTTCTATTACAAGCACCCGAATAGCACTTAGGTCAGCCATTCCCCCCAAAGGCGACCAACTAGCTTTATTGTTGCTGGAAATAGAAGTTCTTTGAACCATAACCATAATATAACCCTCCTTAATTTTATTTAGTAAATTGATTTAACACACTTGTCTTTTAGCTCCTTTTAAACATTGTAATAATATCTTTGACAATTTTTCCTCTTTAAGAGGCTTTGACAGCAATATTGCATCTTTTGGTAAATTTATTTTATCTTCGTAACCAAAGGCTGGATAACCGCTCATAAAAACTATATGTGTATCAGGTCGCAAAGATTTAAACATTTCCGCTAAATGTGCACCATGCATTTCTGGCATTACAACATCTGTTAGTAAAAAATCTATATGGTCTTCAAAGTCATCTTGTAAAAGCAAAGCCTCATTACCGTTATTAGCACAAAGAACCTTCATTTTCATGGAGCTGAGCATATCTTTTAAAACAATTCTAAGGTCGGCTTCATCTTCTGCGACAACTATTGTTTTATTGCGTAGGCTGTCTGTGGGTAGTATAGATACATTTTCAGCATTGCTACTAGTAGCTAGCTCAGGTTTTTTATCACTAAGGGGTAGCAGTATTTCAAAAACAGAGCCTACTCCTTCACAAGAACAAACTTTAATATTTCCTCCCATCTGTTCTACTAAGCCATACACAAAAGAAAGTCCAAGCCCTGTACCTTGTCCGCTTTTTTTGGTTGTAAAAAATGGTTGAAATATTTGCTCTTTTATTTCACCTTTTATACCACAACCGTTGTCTTGTAGCTTTATTTGCACCATTTTTTTATCTTTTAACTCTGATATATTTATAGAAAAATCACCCTTATAGTCCATAGCATCGCGGGCATTTACAGCTAAATTAGTAATAATTTGTATTATATTATCCTCGCAACCAACTATATAAATCGGGGTATTTGGACAGTTTATTTGAAATTTGATGCAGCCTCCTAGTATCATTTTCAGTATATGTTCTTGTTCTTTTATAACAGCAACGACATCTATTATTTTATCTAAGTAAATTTTTTGCTTTCCAAAAGCAAGTAACTGTCGGGTTATTCCAGCGCCTCTTTCTGTTGCGGTTAAGAGTTTATTTAAGTGATTTTCTTGCAACTCACCCATTTTAAGCCGTTTAATGGCAATTTCTGTATAACCTTCTATAATTGATAAGATATTGTTAAAATCGTGTGCTATGCCACCTGCGAAATATCCTAGAGTTTCAAAACTACTAACAAGATTTTCTTTATTTATTTCTAGACAATTTTTTGAAACATCTAGCTTTTTTTCTTTTTGATTATTTTCACGAATCATTCCAATACCCCTTAAAGTTTATTTTTTATATTTTTTTTACTTTAAGTTGTATTATACCTATACAAAGGTTTATAAATAGTTTATGATTATGTAAAATGTATTCTTAAGAGGAAAAAACTCCTAAATACTTAAGTATTATTATTATATAGATGAGGTGGGTAAAATTATGCGCTTCTTGATCAATACCAAAAATCCACCAAAAAGCATTATTTTTGTGTTTCCAGCCTTTTTTATAAGTAATAACGGCTTTTAAGCGGTCAATTACTGTATGTACAAAAAAATCAACAATAGCCAACCACCAAAGAGAAGCAGCATAAAACATTATTATAGCCAAAGTGAACATTGCATGAATTCCCGCATGCGCAAAAAGAGCCCGCCCCCCACCTTCAAGCCAAGGCATATGTTTATGCGTAACCATATAAGTATTTTGTAGAAAAAAATCACATATTAGCTGTTTTAATCTAAATACTATATATAAAATTATAATTCCAGTATAAGTCATATATTAAAACAATAGTTAAATTACTAAACACTGTTCAACTATAAATACAGTAAATATATTTTACTAAAAAATCTATCTATAATTAAAAAAACATTATTATTTATTTAACTTTGTTGTAGGATAATCACTTAGGTAGACAATTATTCACAGATTAGATGAAGTAAAATAATGAGCTCTATTACAGAAAAAAGAAAATTTAAAAAAGGTGATTTTTTAATTAGTGAGGGTGAAAAGGGGGATAGCGCCTATATAATAGAAAGAGGCTCTGTTGAGATATTGGTTGCCCGTGAAGGACAGTTTATTCAAATTGGCACTAGAGGTGAAGGCTCTATTATTGGGGAAATGGCAATGATAGATGACCAGCCCAGAACCGCATCGGTCAGAGCAATTGAAGATTGTGAAGTGTTAGAAGTATCAAGAGAGGATTTTTCCAGAAGAATAGACGCAACTGACCCCATACTTAGAATGGTAATGAAAGTAATTCTAACTAGATATAGGGATATGCTTAGTCGCTCTAAGTTAATGGTTAAAAATCCACCGCCTAGTTTTATTAAGGCCGAAGAAATAGAAAAGTCTGATTCTGTAACTGATGTCGCAGTTAATACTCTTAAAGTTTACAATGAACTGAAAGAGGCTTTGAAAAATTCCGAACTAGAATTATTCTATCAACCAATTATAGACTTAACTAGTGGAAAAATCGCAGGTTTTGAGGCTTTAGCTAGATGGTTTCACCCTCAAAAAGGTATGATATCTCCAGGTATATTTATTCCTGTTGCAGAAGAAAGCGGGCTTATTGTTGAAATTTCAAGATGGGCCTTAAATGAGGCCTGTATTGCTATCAATAAAATCAATAAAAACATAAATCCTAACAGTTGCGTTACAAATAAGCCTTTATTTATTAGTGTTAATTTTTCTGTATTTGATTTTTCTGATAAAGATTTTTTCTCACAAGTAAAAAATATTATAACTAAAAATAATACTAAGGCAGAAAATATCCATTTAGAAATTACAGAAAGCTTGCTTGTAGAGCAGCCAGAGCTTGCAAAAGATGGTCTAGAAAAATGCCATGATTTAGGCATTAAAGTATCAATTGATGATTTTGGTACGGGATATTCCAGTCTTAGCTATTTGCACTTTTTTCCAATTACCACTTTAAAAATTGACCAAAGCTTTATTCGTTCAATGCTTGCTCAAGAAAATAGCTATCAGTTGGTTAAATCTATTATTTTTCTTGCTAAAAATTTAAATATGCGACTAATAGCAGAAGGGATAGAGGATAAAAAAGAAGCTCAAGCTTTAAGGAATATGGGCTGTGAAAAATGTCAAGGCTTTTGGTTTGCAAAACCACAATCTTTAAATGAAATATTTGAATTTATAGAAAATTGGCAACCACCTAAATTATAAATTTTTCTTAAATATATTCGTACCAAATTTGTGAAGTTAGTGTTACAATATACTTCGGTGTTTTTTTCTTAAAAAGTAGTTTGACTATGAATCTTAAAATTTACACTTACGCGCTTTTACTACTTACCCTTGTGGTTGGTTTTGCTCTTTACGCGATTAGCGGAGATGTGCATTTACTTAATAAAAATATCAATAATCTTGAAAGCAAAATAGAAAAAAGGAAGCATGATATTGCTGTTTTAAGAGCAGAATTTTACGCTCTTAGCTCCGCTGAGAGAATAGAGATATTAAGCAAAAAATATCTGCCAGAATTAAAAGCGCCAAAATCTATACAAATAATATCTGACGTATCTAAAATTGACAAAAAATTCACCCCAAATGTTGAAAAATCCAAGAAAAAAGAGCAAAATAAAATAATAAAAGCAAATACAAAATCTAAAGCTAAATTTAATGAAAAACAGGTAAAAAAATCCACTCCACCCATTATCACTATAGAAGATTTAATAAAAAAAACACTTATAGAGGATAAAACTAGTATAGTGTTAAATAAAAACTAAGCGATGATTGATATTCAAAACCATATTTCAACTTCAAAAAATTGGCTAGCACTTAGTTATTCAAAAGCACATTTTAGGTCTTTAATATTACTTGGGATAGTAATTACAGCTTTTTTAATCGTTGCCCTGAGAGTAACCAGCCTTAGCCTAATTGGTAGCAATATTAAAAATAAATCTTTTGTAAATAACAGCCCTAGTAGCTACGCACCAAGAGCGGAAATTACTGATAGAAACGGCGCAATAGTTGCAACTAGCCTAAAAATGCCAATCTTATATATTGACCCTAAGATTGCTGTATCTCCTAAGGAAATAATTGATAAATTGAGCAGAGTCATACCTATCAATAAGGAAAAAATTATAAAAAAAATACAAAAAGGTGGAAGATATGTAGCAATTTATCATGGACTTACTCCAAAGCAACAGCAAATAATAAATGATTTTGGCTATCCAAGTTTAGGATTTAAAAAATCTTTTAGACGTATTTATCCAGAAAAAAACCTGCTATCCCATATTGTTGGCTATACTGATATTGATGGAATAGGTATTTCTGGAATTGAAAAAAAATTTAACGAAGAATTATTAAATGAGAAAAATGTAACCTTAACCATTGATGCAAGAATACAACATATAGTGAGATATGAAGTGCAAAAAACAATTGATCATTTTGAAGCTATTGGAGGTTCTGGCATTGTAATGGATATAAATAGTGGGGAAATTCTGGCTATGGTATCCTTGCCTGATTTTGACCCTCATAACCCGCAAGCGGCTAGTGATGATACTCTTTTTAATCGCAATAGTATGGGGGTTTATGAAATGGGTTCAACCTTTAAAATATTTTCAATTGCCGCCGCACTTGAATATGGCGTGGTTAAAAAAGATGATAAATTTGACGTTAGCCAAGATTTTAAGATTAACTCTTATACTATTAAGGATTTTCACAAAGAAAAAAAACCACTTAGCCTATCTGAGGTGTTTACTCATTCATCTAATATAGGAACTGCTCTTGTTGCTGAAAAGTTAGGTACTGAAAAGCTAAAAGAATTTTACCAAAAATTAGGACTTTTTTCTCCTCTACGAATAGATTTACCTGAAAAAACGCGCCCTCTTTTACCCAAAAAATGGCGTGATGTAAATACAATTACTGCTGCTTATGGGCATGGAATTGCTGTTACTCCTTTGCATTTGGTAACTGCGGCTGCCATAATTGTTAATGGTGGCAAAGAAATAAAACCTCATATAATTTTAAAAAAGAACAAAAAAACAACAGAAAATCCAAAAGAAAAAATTATAGTTTCAAAAAGAACGTCAAAAATAATGTCTGAGTTTTTAAGAAAGGTAGTAAATGAAAAAAAAGGCACAGGTAAAAAAGCCTTTGTTTTAGGATATGATGTTGGTGGTAAAACTGGTACTTCTGAAAAAATTAAAACTGGTAATAAAAAATATGATGAAAAAACTTTATTTTCTTCATTTTTAGCTGTGTTTCCTATATATAATCCTAAATATATTGTATTGATTACTATTGACGAGCCAAAAGGTCAAAAGGATACTTATAATTTTGCTACTGGTGGCTGGACTGCTGCTCCTACTGCTGGTCGCATTATTAGTAAGATAGCACCGCTCATGGGGCTATCTCCAAGGGGGGTTGAGTAAATGAAATTAAAAGAGATTTTAGAAAAGCTGCCAAAAGAACTTGTCTTTGATTATAGGCTCACTGAGGATAATTTGGAAGTTAAAGGCATTGAGCTAAATTCAAAAAATATAAAAAATGGCTATCTATTTGCTGCCCTTAAAGGAGAAAAATTTGATGGTTTTAATTTTATAGACAATGCAATTCAGCTTGGAGCAAATTGTATTTTAACGCATAAATCAAATAATATAAGACAAAAAGAAGTATCATATATAAGGTCAGACAGTCCAAGATTATTGCTAAGTAAAATAGCGGCCATATTTTTTGCCCCACAGCCAGATAGAATTATTGCTGTAACTGGTACTAACGGTAAAACTTCAGTTGCCCAATTTTGCCGACAAATATGGGAACAGTTAGAAAGACCCGCGGCAAGTCTTGGAACTTTGGGGATAGATGCCCCCACAGTTGGAATAACAAAACAAGGGGACGTAACAACACCAGATACAATTTCTCTACATAAAAACCTAAAATATTTGGCAAGTAAAAATTGTAAAGCGCTTGTTTTAGAAGCATCAAGTCATGGGTTAGACCAATATCGCCTGCATGGGGTTAAATTACAAGCAGCCGCCTTTACTAACCTGTCCCACGATCATTTAGATTACCACAAAGATATGGAAGAATATTTTCAAGCAAAAATGAGATTATTTACAGAAATACTTCCCCCAACAGCTATTGCTGTAATTAACGCAGATATAAAAGAATATGAACGAATAAAAGGACTATGTGCGGGTAGAAAAATTATATCTTATAGCACAAGGGGTAAAAAGGCCAGTCTTAGTGTAAAAGAAAGAAAACCCCTGCCCACAGGACAGCAGGTTAAATTGGAATATAATGGCTTAGCTTATGATTTCTTTTTTCCTTTTGTTGGTGAATTTCAACTAAGCAATGCGCTTTGTGCTGCGGGGCTTATTTTGGCAGAAAAATCCATAAATGCTGAGCGAGTATTATCTATGCTACAAACTCTTAGCCCTATTCGTGGTCGTATGGAATTTATTGGCACAGCCGCAAATAGTAGCGCTGCTGTTTATGTTGATTTTGCTCATACTCCTGATGCTTTAGAGCAAGTCTTAAAAGCGCTTATGCCTCATACAAGTGGTCGCCTAATTGCTTTGATTGGTTGTGGTGGGGACAGGGATGCAAAAAAACGTCCCAAAATGGGAGAAATAGCTGCAAAATATGCCCATATAACAATAGTTAGCGATGATAACCCAAGAAGTGAAAATCCCGATAAAATACGTGAAGAAATAATAAAAAACTGCCCAAATGCAAAAAATATCGGTAACAGAAAAGAGGCGATTGAATATGGGATAAATATGCTACAAAATGGTGATATATTTGTAATTACAGGTAAAGGACACGAACAAGGACAAAAAATAGGTAATAAAATTTTACCTTTTGATGATGCAACTGTTGCCATTGATAGCCTTTTTATGCTAGAAACTGGCACTAATGTGAAAATTTAAATAATTTGGGTAGATTAAAAAAATATGCTTTGGACATTAGACGACGCGGTGAAGGCAACAGCTGGCGAAAAACAGCAAAATGGTGATAACGCTAATATTGAATATATCACTCATGACAGTAGAAATGTAAAAAAAGACTCTTTATTTATTGCTTTGGTTGGTCCTAATAATGATGGGCATGACTTTTTAAAACAAGCCTTTGATACAGGCGCTAGTTGCGCCATTATTAGCAAAAATTGGTGGGGGAAAACTGGTAGCGCTGACAGTTTTTTTAAGGATAAGAATTTAATAATTACAAATGATACTCAAAAAGCACTTGAAGATTTAGCAGTATTTGCCCGCGCAAGAACAAAGGCAACTATAATCGGTATTACAGGCTCGGTCGGCAAAACCAGTACAAAAGAATTTTTGGCAACTATTTTAAAAGCCCATGGTAAATGTCATGCAAATGAACGTAGCTTTAATAACCATTGGGGGGTACCTCTAACACTTGCAAATCTTCCTCAAGATGCAGATTTTGCTGTAATTGAAATGGGAATTAACCATATAGGTGAAATGGCAGAATTGACAAAAATGGTAAGACCAGACATTGCTCTGATTACAACAATAGAGCCTGCCCATATTGGTAATTTTTCTTCGGTTGAGGAAATAGCTAAAGCTAAGTCAGAAATATTTTTGCATATGTCAGATAAAATAACAAATGGCGGAGTTGCAATTTTAAATGCTGATAATCCATATACTCGCATCATAGAAAAAATTGCAGAAGAAAGAGCCATTACAAAAATATATAAATTTGGTGAAACCGGTAAAATTGATGCCAAGCTAAAGGATTGTACTTTGCTTTCTGATAGCAGTCGGGTAACGGTTAAGCTATTTGGGAAAAAACACAGATATAAACTTTCTGTTCCTGGTAAACATTTTGTTATAAATTCTCTTGCTATTTTATTGATTACGGAAATTTTAAAACTTGATATTGGCAAGGTCATTAAAAGTTTAAAACAAATATCCCCTGTGGAGGGACGCGGTAATAACCTATTTGTTTACTTAGAAGGGGAAGATTTACCAATTACAGTCATAGATGAAAGTTACAATGCAAGCCCTGTATCTATGAAGGCCGCTTTGAAAGTACTGGAAATGACAGAACCAAAAGGCAAGGGTCGCCGTATTGTTGTTTTTGGAGATATGTTAGAGCTAGGGGCGGAAGGTCCAAAATTACACATTGACCTTGCAAATCTAATTTTAAAAGCTAAGGCAGATATGGTTTTTGCCTGTGGTCCTTTGATGGAGGCTCTTTACAATATAATACCGCCTGCTTGGCAAGGTGCTTATGCTGATGATAGCAGAAAATTGGCAATGGCTCTTATCAGTAATGTTAGGTCTGGTGATGTTATCTTAATAAAAGGCTCGCTTGGTAGCCGTATGGCGTATGTTGTGCAGGCTCTTTGGGATATGAATTGCCGTTGTCGTAAAAAAAATATAGAGGAACATAATTATGCTGTATAATCTGCTTGCACCTTACGCAGATGAAACTTTATTTTTTAATATCTTTAGATATATAACATTTCGTACGGGTGGGGCGTTAATGACGGCGCTTATTATTAGTTTTATAATTGGACCTTATGTTATTAAATGGTTAAAGAAAAAACAAGGACGTGGCCAGCCAATTCGGGAAGATGGGCCGGAAACTCATTTTAAAAAACAAGGAACTCCCACTATGGGGGGGTTGATGATTTTATTTTCTGTTACCTTATCTACCTTACTTTGGAGTGATATTACAAATCCTTATATATGGGTGGTTGTAATTTGCTTTTTGGGTTTTGGACTTATTGGTTTTGTTGATGATTATTATAAATTACTGGGCGGTAGTCATAAGGGGCTGTCTGGTAAATTACGCCTAGTCTTAGAGGCAGGGGTTGCCACCATTGGTATTGCTATATTTTTGTATAATACTAGCTCTCCGCTTGATATGGGACTTGCTATTCCTTTTTTTAAAGATATTTTGATAAATTTAGGCTGGTTTTTTGTTCCATTTGCAATTTTTGTAATTGTTGGAACTGCTAATTCTGTTAATTTAACAGACGGACTTGATGGGCTTGCTATTGGTCCTGTTATGATTGCGGCTACTTGTTTTGGTATTATTTCATATCTGGTTGGGCATATTGTATTTGCAAATTATCTACAGCTAAATTATGTTGCAGGGGCAGGGGAGCTTGCTATTTTTTGTGGGGCTTTAATTGGGGCTGGGCTTGGTTTTTTATGGTTTAATGCTCCACCTGCTATGGTATTTATGGGGGATACAGGCTCGCTTGCCGCAGGTGGCGCTTTGGGGGCGTTAGCTGTTGCAACAAAACATGAAATTGTACTTGCAATTATTGGTGGGCTTTTTGTACTTGAAACTATATCTGTAATTGTACAGGTTGCCTCTTTTAAACTAACTGGGAAACGTATATTTCGTATGGCACCTTTGCACCATCACTTTGAAAAAAAAGGCTGGGCAGAACCAACAATTGTAATTAGATTTTGGATTATTGCTATTATACTTGCGCTTGTTGGGCTTGCTACATTAAAATTAAGATAATTTTATTGCTATAGTTCTTTTAAAACTTCGGGACAGATTCAAATGATTAACTTATCTTTTTTACTAAATGACAGTAAATTTGTAGGCAAACCAGTGATGATTATGGGGCTTGCTCGCTCGGGAATTGCAGCTTTAAGAGCGTTGCAACTACAAGATATTGAAATTTTTGTTTTTGATGATGACCCAAATACAAGAAAGGCCGCAGAAGAGTTGGGTGCTATTTGGGTAGATAATATTGAGGATTTTGATTTTAGCGCACTTGCTTTTTTGCTACTTGCTCCAGGAGTTCCGCTTTATGCCCCGAAGCCTCATAGAATTTGTGAATTAGCAAACAAAGTAAACTGTCCCATAATATCGGATATTGAGCTTTTTGGATTGGCAAAAAAAAATAACTCTATAATTGTTGGTATTACTGGCACTAATGGTAAATCTACTACAACCGCGCTTTGTGAGCATGTTTTAAGAGAGCTTGGAAAAGACGCTATTTGTTGCGGTAATATTGGCGTTCCTGTTTTAGCAGTCAATGACAACCAAAATACTATATATATTTTGGAAATATCATCATTTCAGTTAGATTTATGTCCAAGCTTTCGTCCAGATATTTCAGTAGTTTTAAACATAACCCCAGACCATTTAGACAGACACGGTTCTATACAAAGATATATAGAGGCTAAAGCTACTATGTTTGATGGTTGCAACACTGCAATTATTGTATCTAATGATAAATATTCAAAAAAACTCTTAAAATTGGTTGTTGCTCAAAATACAATTCTAACAACTCAAAAAGAGCTTCCAATTCCCACCGAGGGACTGCCACAGTTAGCGGGAAGTCATAATGCCCAAAATATTACAGCGGTCTATCATATTTGCAAAACAATAATCCCAGATATGAAAGATAGTGATTTTAGAGCAGCTCTTGAAAATTTTACAGGGCTACCTCACAGACAAGAAATAATTACAAGCAATCAGCAATTATTATTTATAAATGACAGTAAGGCAACAAATGCAGATGCAAGTGCGGTTGCTCTTGATACTTATAAAAATATATATTGGATTGCAGGCGGGATTGCCAAAGCTCCAGAAGAATTTGATAAACTTATTAATAAATATAAAGCAAATATAAAACACGCCTTTTTAATTGGCGCGGCCGCCAAAGATTTAGAATATTATTTAAAAAAACACAAAGTTGGATTTACCCAATGTGAGATTTTAGAAAATGCTACAATAAAGGCAGTAAAGACTGCTAAACAAGATGGGCTAGATGGCGCGACAATATTATTTTCTCCCGCTTGCGCTAGTTTTGATCAATTTCAAAATTTTGAAAAACGCGGTGATGCTTTTCGCGATATAGTTAAAAAATTAACCCAAAGAATTAGTGCTTAAAAAAATATATGTTAAAAATTGACAGAACAGACAAATCCGTTTTAGGAAAATGGTGGTGGACAACAGACAGGTGGCTTTTGTCTTCTATTTTACTGTTATCTGTTATTGGTGTTTTTTTAGTTATGGCGGCAAGCCCTGCGGTTGCAGAAAGACTTGGGCTACCACCATTTTTTTTTGTATTTCGCCATATTGTATTTTTAGCTGCTAGCCTTTGTCTTATGATTTGTATATCTTTTTTACCTACGCGTAAAATATGGCGTTTGGGAGCATTATTGCTAGTTGGCTCTATATTTATGTTGGTTGCAACTTTAATATTCGGTAGTGATATAAAGGGTTCTAGCCGTTGGGTGAGGATATTTGGCTTTTCCCTGCAGCCATCAGAATTTATAAAGCCTGCTTTTGCTGTTGTTTGTGCTTGGCTTATTTCAAAATATCAATTAAGAAGAAATGCTAGCTACTTAATCACTACAATTGCGATATATTTAATTATAGTTATTTTGCTTTTACTACAGCCTGATTTTGGTATGTCTTTTGTTATATCTTGTATTTTTGGAGCGCAGTTATTTATAGCTGGACTTTCTATTTATATTATTTTTGGGCTTTTGATTTTAGCGGGATTTGGGATTTTTAGCCTATATAATTTACTACCACATGTTAAAAGCCGTATTGATAGATTTATTGATCCTAACTCTGGAGATAATTACCAAGTACAAAAATCATTAGATAGTTTTCATAGTGGTGGGTTTTTTGGGGTTGGACCTGGTGATGGTAAGGTTAAAATGTCGCTTCCGGATGCACATGCTGATTTTATATTTTCTGTTGCAGGTGAAGAATTTGGGCTTATTGTTACTTTTGGCATAATCCTTATATTTGCTTTTACTATTTTTCGCATGATATACAGGACTTGGCAGGTAACAGATATGTTTAAAATACTTGCCATTAGTGGAATTGCCACCCAATTTGCTCTGCAAGCTTTAATACATATGGGTTCATCTTTGCAATTGTTGCCTGCTAAGGGTATGACCTTACCTTTTATTTCATATGGTGGGTCTTCAATTATATCTCTTGGTATTGCAATTGGTATTATTTTAGCATTAGGAAAAAAAGAATCACAAACAAATATAACTCTACCATCAAATAATGTAAAAACTAGTGGCTCTATAACATCAAAACATGTTAGTTCTTTTTTTAAATAAAATTCTTGTTTTAAAAATTTTACAGTTAAGTATATACTAGCCTAATGAAAAGGGACAACAATCAAAATAATAATTTAACAATTATGCTGGGGGCTGGTGGTACTGGTGGACATCTATTTCCAGCAGAGGCGCTTGCGAGTGAACTTTTAAAGCGTGGTTATAAAATAATATTTGCCACAGACAGGCGAGGGGCTGTTTTTTATGGTAAAAGCTCTTTACAAAAGAAATCTAATATAGTCATGTATATTTTACCTTCTGCCACTTGGGGGCGGGGGATTTTGGGTAAAATTACAGCCTTAGTTACTGTTGGGTTTGGGATTTTAAAATCAATATGGCTAGTTAAAAAATATAAAGTAAAAATTGCAGTTGGCTTTGGAGGTTATCCTTCATTTCCACCTTTATATGCAGCACAATTTTTAAAAATTCCAACTATTTTACATGAACAAAATGCAATTTTGGGAAAGGCAAATGCAAGGCTTGCTGTCAGAGCAAATAATCTTGCTCTGACAGTTTCAAATACAAAGGCTATAGATAGATATAGGGAAAAAGCAGTAACAGTTGGCAATCCTGTTCGGAATAACATTTTAAGAAAACAACAAACTCCACCAATAAAGATGCAAGGGGAGCTAAATATTTTTTTAATGGGTGGCTCGCAAGGAGCAAAGATATTTGGTGATATTATTCCGTTTGCCTTGGCTAAACTACCTAAAGATTTACAGCAAAAAATAAACCTAACCATGCAAGTTCGCCAAGAGCAGTTAAATAGTGTTAAAAATAGTTTAGAGGCAATCCAAATTAAGGCAGAACTTAAAAGTTTCTTTACAGATGTTGAAGAAAAACTTAGCAATTGTCATTTATTTATTGGACGTTCTGGCGCATCTAGTGTTGCTGACGTTACCACTATTGGTAGGGCAGCTATTTTTGTGCCAATGCAACATCAAGACCAACAACAAAAATTAAATGCTGATGTTGTTGCCGATGCAGGTGGCGCTTGGGTTATAGAAGAAAAAGACTTCACTGCTGATATTTTAGCAAAAAAAATAGAAGAATTTTTTAAATTTCCCCATATTTTGGAAGAGGCATCTTTAAAATCTGCTAAATCTGCTCGCAGTGATGCAGCAAAGCTACTTGCAGATTTGGTTGAAAGTAACTTAAAACTAAAGGAAATAAAAAATAATGAAACAGTTACCGATTGAAACAGGTATTTTACATTTTATTGGTATTGGCGGTATTGGTATGAGCGGCATTGCAGAAATATTACATAATTTTGGTTATAAAGTACAAGGTTCTGACTGCAAAAAAAGTACAAATACAAAAAGACTTGCCCAAAAAGGCATTAAGATTTTTATCGGCCATAGTGAGGAAAATATACCTAACAAAAAAACTGAACCTATTGAAGTTGTCGTCTATTCATCGGCGGTTAAAGAAGATAATCCAGAAATTATAGCAGCTAAAAAACAAGGAATTCCCACTATTAGAAGGGCAGAAATGTTGGCTGAACTTATGCGTTTTAAAAATACAATTGCCGTTGCGGGTACACATGGTAAGACTTCAACTACTTCACTAATTGGGCATGTGATGGAAAAAACTGGACTTGACCCCACCGTTATCAATGGCGGTATTGTTAATTCTTATGGAAGTAACATCAGAATGGGAAATAGCAATTGGATGGTGGTTGAGGTTGATGAAAGCGATGGAAGTTTTACAATTCTGCCCTCATCAATTGGAGTAATTACCAATATAGACCCAGAACATATGGATTTTTACTCATCATTTGACGATGTAAAAAATGCCTACTTAAAATTTGCCTCAAGACTGCCTTTTTACGGCTTTTTAGTTGCTTGTACTGATAATAAAAATGTCAAAGAGCTAATTAAAGATGTTCCAAGAAAGGTAATTACTTACGGCTTTGCAGAAGATAGTAATATTAGAGCTACCAATCTTAAAAATACAGCCAATGGTATGGTTTTTGACGTTAATATAAATATTGGACAAGATAGTTATAGTATAACAGATATTCTTCTTCCCATGTTTGGGGAACATAATGTCTTAAATTCACTTGCCTGTATTGCTATTTGTAGTAAAATTGGTATTGAGCTTTCTGATATAAAAAATGCAATGCTTGATTTTGAAGGAGTAAAACGACGTTTTACCACAACTGGTATTGTTAACAATATTAGAATAATAGATGATTATGCCCACCACCCAGAAGAAATAAAGGCTGTGTTAAAAACTGCTAAAGATATTATAAGGCGAGAGAGTTTAGGAGGAAAGATAATCGCTATTGTACAACCGCATAGATATTCTAGATTACAAGCATTCTTTGATGAATTTGCCAACTGCTTTAAGGCCGCAGACTATGTTATTGTTGCTGATGTCTATTCTGCTGGTGAACACCCAATAGACAAGATAAATAAAGAAGAATTGGTAGATGCTATAAAAAAGACAGGCCATAGCTCTGCTAAAATTCTTGCAAATCCAGATGCAATTTCAAACATAATTGCAAATATCGCAAATGAGAATGATATGGTTATTTTTATGGGGGCAGGTGATATAACTGCTTGGGCGCACAGGTTACCAGATGAGCTGAAAAATATTACATATATAGAAAAAACAAATTTAAAAAATAAAAATAATGTTGCATGAATTATTAAAGAATCTACCCGACCTACGTGGTAAAATGCGTTCAGATGTTGAGCTTGCAAAGCTAACATGGTTTCGGGTGGGGGGGAGAGCAGAAGTAGTTTTTAAACCTGCAGATATTGATGATTTAATATATTTTTTGAAAAATTGCCCCTTAGATATCCCAATTACCACTTTAGGAGCAACTTCAAACTTAATTATTAGAGATGGTGGTATTAAGGGGGTTGTAATTCGTATGGGTAGGGCTTTTGCTGATATTAAAAAGCTAAATGAGGTTAGCATATATGCAGGCGCAGCTGCACTTGATATAAATGTTGCTAATTTTTGTGCAAATAAATCTTTGGGCGGGTTGGAATTTTTATCAGGTATTCCAGGTACAATCGGCGGTGGAGTTAAAATGAATGCGGGCGCTTATGGGGTAGAGTTCAAAGACATACTTTTATTTGCAGAAGCAGTTGACAGAAAAGGCAATTTATACAAATTAACACCAAAAGAAATGAATATGCAATATAGATGCAACAATGTTGCAGATGATATAATATTCACAGGTGCAGTATTTAAGACTTATAGAGATGATAAAAATAATATAAGCAAAAAAATGGCTGACATAAAAGCGAAAAGAGAGGCAAGTCAGCCAATAAAAGAAAAAACAGGTGGTTCTACTTTTGCAAACCCAAATAGAAATAATCCAAATATAAAAGAAAACGCTTGGCAGTTAATTGACAAAGCTGGCTGTCGGGGTTTGCAAATTGGTGGGGCAAAAATATCAAATAAGCATTGTAATTTTATTATCAATACCGATAGCGCCACCGCTACTGACATAGAAAATTTAGGCGAAGAAGTCAAAAGACGGGTAAAAGAAAAAACAGGGATAGATCTTAAATGGGAAATTAAACGCATAGGACAAAAAGAAGATTTTTCCAAATGATAAAATTTGAAGATTTAATAGAAGAAATAGCAGCTGGCTGTAAAGACAAGGACAGCCACAAAATTGGACTAGAGCTAGAGCGTTTTGCCTTTAATAAAAACAACAATGCTCCCCTTCCATATCGTACAAATGATAAAAATGCCCCTTCTATAGAAAATTTACTAAATAAAATTGCAAATGCCGATGGCTGGCAAAAAATATTTGAAGATGGATTTGTAATAGCCCTTAAAAAAGAAAATATCACAATTACAATAGAGCCCGCAGGGCAAATTGAATATGCAGGCTCACCTCTTTTTACTGTGGGTGAAGTTGCTAAAGAGGCAAAAGATTTTCACAAAAAAATTGATAAAATTGCAGATGAAATAAATATTGGTTTTTTAGCAAAAGGTCTGCACCCAAATTGGGCAAGAGATGATATATTTTGGATGCCTAAAAAACGATATGAAATAATGAAAAACTATATGCCAAAGCAAGGTAAATGCGGAATTGATATGATGGTAAGAAGCTGTGGCGCTCAGCTTAATTTGGATTTTGAAAATGAAGAAGATATGATAAAAAAATACAGAATATCGCTTGCCTTACAACCAGTAATTATTGCCCTGATGGCAAACTCTAATATGCTAGATGGCAAAGATACAGGTTACGCAAGTTATCGTAATTATATTTGGGAAAATACTGATAAAAACAGGGCTAGCTTTCCAAAATTTGTTTTTGACAAAGATATGGGATTTGAAAAATATGTTGAATATGCACTTAATATTCCCATGTATCTTATATACAGAGATGGCAAATATATTGACATGACAAGTAAAATTTTTGCTGAATTTATGCAAGATGAAAAGGCAGATATTTTAGATTGGCAACTTCACTTAACCACAGTTTTTCCACCAGTAAGGCTAAAAAAATATCTGGAACTGCGCACAGCTGATAGTAACTCTTTAGATATGGTGCTTGCCATGGTCGCTTTTTGGGTTGGTATTTTATATGACGGTAAAATTTTAGATAAAGCATACAATATTATTATGAGCTGGTCTGTTGATGATATAATGTTAGATTATAAAAATGCTAGTAAATTTGGTGTTCCCGCTATTGCAGAAAAAATAGAGGAATTTTTAGAAATAGCAAAAGAGGGCTTAGAAAATCAGCCATTAAATAAAGATAGTGTAGAATTTTTAAATTGCTTTTACGATATTTCATAGCCTATTTTTAGTTTATATGTTACGATATATGCTCGGGCTTATTCTTTTAGGTCTTAACTGACATATCTTTTATTAACAAAGCTAAAATTTATGAATTATTCAAAAAAACTACATATAGCTGTATTTATGGGAGGCTGGTCCTCAGAACGTGAAATATCGCTAGTAACAGGCGAGGCGGCAAGTAAAGCCCTTAAAGATTTAGGCTATAGAGTCACAGAAATAGACGTTACTAAAGATATAGAAAAACTAATTCTAACAATTAAAAACACAAAACCAGACGTAATTTTAAATATGTTGCACGGTACTTTTGGTGAAGATGGTTGTATGCAAGGACTGCTTGAAATACTAAACATTCCATATTCACATTCTGGGGTGCTGGCTTCTGCCCTTGCTATGGACAAACAAAAAACAAAAGAAATACTGGCAGAGAAAAATATTTTGTCCCCTAAAAGCTATATAATTACAGCAAATGACATAAAAAACGACAATATTCCGCTTACTCCGCCATATGTAGTAAAGCCAAATCAAGACGGCTCATCATTTGGGGTACAAATAGTCAAAGATAAAAGTAATAAAATATCATTTAACCATCTATCAAATGAAATACTTGTAGAAGAATATATAAAAGGCAGAGAACTCACCGTTACTGTAATGGGTGAAAAAGCGCTAGGTGTTACAGAAATTATCCCTAGATTTGAGTTTTATGACTTTGAAGCAAAATATGCAGATGGCGGCTCTGAACATAAACTACCCGCAGATATTCCTCAAAATATATATGACACAGCAATGAAACAAGCACTAATTGCCCACAAAATGCTTGGTTGTCGCGGCATTACCAGAAGTGATTTTATTTATAGCAATAAACTCTATTTCTTAGAGATTAACACTCAACCAGGTATGACACCGACCTCCCTTGCGCCAGAACAAGCAAAATTTAACAATATTTCATTCCAAGAATTAGTAGAGTGGCTTGTAATTGACGCTCTAGATAAATGCAAAAATAACTGTGAGATGAAAAATGGCAAAAAAAACTATTAGAAAAAAATTAGCCAAAAATAAAAAAGTAAAAAAAATATCAATTTTAAACAAGCAAAAGCTAAAAAAATATGCTATCATCATGATAGTTGGGCTTTTCTGCCTTACTTCTTTAGCTTTTATATTTATTGACAATAACCAAAATAAGTCATTTTTTCAAATGGCTAAAAATAGGATACTACAAATGACTGCAAATGCTGGCTTTTCAATTAAAGAAGTTAATTTACACGGGCGTGTGAACGCTAACTCTGAGCTGATTTTAAACTTAATTAACACCAAAGAAAATAGTCCAATTTTTGCCTTTGATACTAAAAGCTCTAGCCGTTTTATAAAAGAAATATCTTGGGTAAAAGATGTTAAAATTAGAAGAAAATTACCAAATACAATAGATATATATATAAAAGAAAAAAAACCAGTTGCTATTTGGCAGCTAGGTAAAAATAAGTTTGTTATAGATAAAGATGGCAATAAATTAACAGCAAAAAATTTGGATAAATTTTCAGACCTTCCACATGTGGTTGGAAAAGATGCAGCAAAATCTGCAAAATATATAATTGATACAGTAAAGGCTGAGCCAGAAATATACAAACAAATTCAGTCATTTATAAATATAAATAATAGAAGATGGGATATTAAACTTAAAAATGATGTAAAAGTAAAACTGCCCAAACAAGATGTTGAACTTGCCCTTGCCATACTGGCAAAAATGCAAAAAAAAGAAAATATCTTATCTAAAAGGATAAAATATATAGATATGCGTCAGCAAGATAGAATAATTCTAAAAGTAACAAAACTTTAAAAATTGAGGTAACTTGGATAAAATGCAATTAACAGAATCTTTGTTTAATATAGATAAAATTGATAAAAAAAATAAAAAGTCAAATAGTACAATTAAGTTTGACACAAGGAAGAAGTCAAATATAAAACCTGTTGCCGTTATTGATATTGGCACTAGTAAGACTTGCTGCATGATTGCAAATATAGACACTGACAGCAAAATAATATCAGAAATAATTGGAGTTTCCCAACAAGCAAGTAAAGGCATTAAAAATAGTAAAATAATTGACCTTAAATTGATTGAGGAAACGGTTGGCTCTGTCATACAAAGCGCGGAAAATATGGCGCGCCCTCATATGGGTGGGGATAATTTAAAAAATATATTTGTAACCATATCTTCCCTAAATACAATACCACATCATTTTTCTGTAGATATAAATGTATCAGGACGACAAATTAGTGAAAAAGATATAGACAGCGCTTTACTACAAGCAAGATATGTTGCCTCCCCCAAAGAAGAAGGGATAGTCCATATAATACCAGCCTCTTACACAGTAGATAGGCAAAGCGGTATAAAAACTCCAGTTGGTATGTTCGGGCATCAAATGACAGTTGATATAACAACAATTACTGCCGATATTTCTTCTATTCAAAATTTAACTCATATCATAAATTCAAACCATTTAGATATTTGGGGTTTTTGTGCGTCTTCTTATGCGGCTGGTCTTTCTTGTTTGGTAGAAGACGAAAAAATACTTGGCTGTACAGTCATAGATATGGGGGCTGGAAGTACACAAATAGGTGTATTTTTTGAAGGTGCGCTAATATACACAGGGGCAATCCCAGTTGGTGGGGCGCATGTAACTAATGATATTGCGCGTGGTCTTACAACTTCTATTTCTGATGCAGAGCGTATAAAAATATTATATGGAAGTGCTAGCGCCACAGGTTATGGTGACCATGAAACCATAGATGTAACGTCAATCGGTGAGAAAGATATTGATGTATCTAGTAAGGTGTCGCGTTCTTTACTCCCAACTATAATATTGCCGCGCCTAGAGGAAACCTTTGAAATGGTAAGGGCTAAATTAAATGATGAGGGCCTATCCCAAATAGCAGGAAGGCGTGTAGTTTTAACAGGGGGGGCAAGTCAGCTAAGTGGTATGAAAGAACTTGCCAAACATGTGCTTGATAAAAAAGTTAGACTTGGCTCACCCATGAATATAAAAGGGCAAGCAGAATC
>JALTWL010000279.1 GCA_027047045.1 Micavibrio sp. | reverse complement strand
TTACGTTTGAACCCTAATTGGTGGGGGAAAAAGCCTAAATTTGACAAAATAATAATAAAAACCATAGAAAATACAGCAGCGCTTAGCACTAATCTTTTATCAGGAGATATAGATTATATCGCAGGTGAAATGGGGCTTATGGTAGATGAGGCACTGGCCTTAGAAAAAAGATTAAAACGAATACGTCCAGATAAATTTCAAGTGATATACAAAACAGGGTTAATCTATGAACATATAGATTTAAATTTAGATAATCCCAATTTACAAAATATAGATGTAAGACAAGCATTGCTATATGGTTTGAATAGAGAGGCTATAAGCAAATATTTATTTGCCGAAAAACAACCAGTTGCGCATGTGAATATTCATCCACTAGACAAGGAATATTTCAAAAATGTAAAGAAATATCCATATGACACTGAAAAAGCCAATAATTTATTAGAGCAAGCGGGCTGGAAATTAAATAGTGATAATTTGAGATATAATGACAAGGGGGATAAATTATCTTTTACTCTTATGACAACAGCAGGCAATAGAAGTAGAGAGCTAGTCGCACAAGCAATTCAGTCAGATTGGAAAAAAATAGGAGTAGATGTAAAAATTGAAAATGAACCTGCAAGGGTGTTTTTTGGGGATACAGTTAGAAAGCGTAAATTTAAAGACGGCGCAATGTTTGCGTGGTTAAGTGCACCTGATAATGTACCAAAAACCACTTTACATTCTGAAATGATACCAACAAGGGCAAATAATTATGCTGGGCAAAATTACACTGGATTTAAAAATAGCCAAATGGATAAAATACTAGATAATTTAGAAGTTGTTTGTGAGGAAGACAAAAGAACAGCGCTTTGGTACAAGATGCAAGAAATATATACAGAGGAGTTGCCAGCTTTGCCCTTATATTACAGAGCAAATAGTTTTATTATGCCCAAATGGCTAAAAAATATTAAGCCTACAGGACATCAATATCCAACTTCTCTTTGGGTAGAAAATTGGAGTGTAGAGTAAAATGGTAAAAAAAAATAAAGGCAAAGCCAAAGTAACTATTAAAGCCAAAGAAAAAAAATGGAAATATGACCCATCTTTAAAAGGTTTTTTTAAATTTTGCTGGCGAACATTTGTAATTGCTATATTTATAATTTATCTGGTGGTTGGTTATACTGGGACTTTTTTCTGGGCTAAATTTGAAGCTCATAGAAGCTTAAATGTAGAAAATTTGGCTAAGCGGGTAATGGATTATAAAAAGCGAAGAAGCCATTTTAACTCTCTATTTACTGTATATGTACAAAAAAAAGAAAATTCAAAACAAGTAATAGAACAGCTACTTCCCTTAATGCCACAGCTAGAGGCTATTTTTTATTTTGAAATGGCAAAGAGATATATGTTGATAGGAGAATTTAAAGAGGCAGTATTTTGGCATATGTTGGGCAGTTTTTACACTGGCTATGATAATGCTAGATGTGAAGGTATTAAGGATAAAGAATTTTTAAATGATTTTATCCAAGCGTTAACTCCGCTCCAGCTGGTTATTTATCTACAAAAAAACAAAGATATTATTGTGGATATAGAGCAAAGAGTTACAAATTGGTTGCTCAAATATCAATTTAGCGGCAGTCCTGAATATTTTTGTAAAATTGCTAAATTATACTATAATAATCCAGATATAACGGGTGAGGCTGTACCTAAGTCAGAGTGGATATCACTTTTAAATGAATTATTAGAAGAAATAAAACAAGCAAAGCCACTAGATATAAAGAAGAAAGAACAGTCCAGTGGAGATGGTCAATAAATGCCTATTTTAAACTTTGTTGCCAGCCGCATGTTACAGCTAATAATTATGCTTTTTATTATTTCTTTTGTAATTTATTTTTTAATTGGGCTAATGCCAGGCGACCCAATAGATATAATGTTGGCAGCAAATCCTGAGGCAAGCGCTACAGATGCTGCAAGGCTAAGGGCAATATATGGCTTGGATAAATCTATTTTTGAGAGATATTTAAATTGGCTTGGCTCAGCTATGGTGGGGGATTTTGGCTATAGCCGGCTTTATGGTAGGCCTGTTTTGGAAATTTTACTACCTAAAATGGGAAATAGCTTGATTTTAATGGGCGGAAGCTTACTTATTGCAGTTCCAATTGCAACTATAATTGGGGTATATGCGGCTCATAAACATAACAGTTTTTTTGATAGAATTGTCAATTTATTTGCTTTTGCTGGTATATCAATTCCTGCTTTTTGGTTGGCGCTTTTATTTATGAGCTTATTTTCTGTTTATTTGGGCTGGTTACCTGCAAGTGGTAATGGTGCAGGGGAGGCAGATTTCCTTTCTAAATTAAAATATTATATTTTGCCTGTGGCAACTCTTGCATTTGCCTCAATTGGTGGTTATACCAGATATGTTAGAGGCTCTATGATAGAGGCTCTATCTTCTCAACATATACAAACAGCGCGGGCAAAGGGCTGTTCAGAAAATAAAATAATTTGGCATCATGCTTTTCCAACAGCTCTTATATATATTGTTACAATAATCGCACTTGATTTTGGAACTTTTTTTAGTGGAGCGCTAATTACAGAAACCATGTTTGCATGGCCTGGTATGGGTAAGCTAATTTATGATTCTATTTTGGGAAATGACTTTAATATGGCTTTAATTGCGCTTTTATTTTCAACTTTTTTTGTACTATTTGCCAGTTTTGTGGCTGATATTTTATATATGATACTTGACCCAAGAGTAAATTTAACTGAGGCATAAAAGCAATGAATAAATCATATTCTATTTATGGTATATCACAAATTGTAAGGCGGTTTTGGGGCAATAAAATAGCAGTTTTTTTTCTAATTTTATTGCTGATTTTTATTTTCACCTCTGTTTTTGCTGGTACAATTGGGGCTTTACTAGATATTGACCCAGACGAAGTTAATCTTATGGCTCGTTATGCTCCACCTTCTTGGGAAAATTTATTGGGAACAGATGCGCTTGGTAGAGATATTTTTTTAAGGCTTTTATTTGGGGGGCAAATATCTTTAACGGTTGGAATTTTAACGGCTTTGCTTGCTGCCATTATTGGTGGTGCTATTGGGACTGTATCAGGATTTTTTGGCGGAAAAATAGACAGTTTTTTAATGCGCATTACAGATGGTGTAATTATTCTACCCTTACTACCGTTTTTAATAATTTTATCAGCAATTGACTGGGGCAAGTTAGGAGTGAATTTAACGGGGGGCATTTTGCCTATAATCGTGATAATTTCTTTGTTCGGCTGGACTACAGTTGCAAGACTTGTCCGCGCGCAGGTATATGTTATTAAAGAGCAAGATTATATAAAAGCAGCAAAAGCTTTGGGTGTAAGCTCTATGTCTATAATTACAAGGCATATTTTACCAAATACGGTTGCAATTATAATTGTTGCCACAACGCTTTCTGTTGGGAATATTATCTTGCTTGAATCTGTACTTAGTTTTTTAGGGCTTGGAATACAACCACCAACGGCTAGTTGGGGTAGTATGCTTACCAATGCCCAAGAAATAATATGGGAGCAACCTTTAATTATGCTATATCCAGGGTTGGCTATATTTATAACGGTGATGTCCTTTAATATTGTAGGCGACGCTTTGCAAGATGCAATTAACCCCAAAATATAACTATAATTGTTCTATATTGATTTCTAATTTTTTAATTAAACTATAATAGGCAAAAAGAATAAAAATAAATAAAATAATACTTATAATCATGTGATATTTTCTATGTTTACTTTTTTTACGTTGCACGCTATCTAAAATCTCATCACCAAAATATACAGATAAAAAAGTTCCTGCTCCACAGAGTAAGATAATACTCCAATAAGGAATGGGATTGGTCAGTATTTTATGAAATATATTAGTTAAAATAGTTGTTTCGTAATATTCAGGCCTAAAATTAAGAGTAAAAATATTTATTGTGAAAGCTAAAATCCAAACAGTGATTTCAGTAAAAATCATCTTTATTTTAAACAGTAAACGCAAAGGAAAGTCTAATAAAAAACCAGCATCTGCAATAGGTGTGCAAAGTACAAAAAAGCTCCAAGTAATTGCCGCGACAACCCCGCCTGTGGCAAAGTCATATTTCCAACTTAAGTAAGCAAAATAAGCAATTAAAATTGCAAGTAGTAAAATAAATTTAGCAAAAGCTTTTTTATGTTTTTTGAATTTGAAATTTGACATATACATTCTTTGTGTTTCTATTATATTTTTATTATATTTCTATATTGTAGTTTTCTAACCAATTTTTTGGTTTTAAGTTCCAATATTTCACTTGCCAGATTTTTGAATTTTCATCAAAAATCATAGAAGACACAGCGCCTGTTGCCATTTTTATTTTATAATTTTTTTTAAATTCTTCAAAATTACCAGTTAGATATGGGGCAAATCTAGCTGTGCCATTACTTGTTACTACTAAAATAGTTTTGTCTGTATATTTTTCCAGTAGCATTTGGGCAAAATTTTGCCAATCTTGAATAATTTTTTCTGGCTCAACTAGCCAACCCTTAGGAGCTATTGCATCTTCGTCCCATTTTTTAAGTGCCTCTTTACCGATACGGCAAATAACTTCATCTTCTGCCCTGCCGTCATCACTACCATAGTCAATTTCATTAAATGAGCTGTCTATAATTAAATCAACATTTTCATTGCCAGAATTTTGAAGAGCCTCAATTGCTGTTTGTTTTGCTCTTTTTAAAGGTCCAGAAAATGCAGCTGCTAGCTTAATGTTATTTTCTCGTAAATAAAGCCCTAGCCTTTTTGCTTGCTCAATTCCACTTGCAACAAGCGGAATATCAGTTCTTGCACCAACTCGCCTTAGCGTATCACCTTTTGCAAATGTATTGCCATGACGAGCAATTAAAAGCTGATTTGGCATTTTTTACTGCTCCCCCATTTTTTTTAGTAATTCTTCTGCTCTTTTAATATCTTCTGGGCTATCTACACCAGATGTTAGGGGCTTATTTTGACAGTCAACTTTAACAACTTTGATTTTATAGCCATTTTCTAACAATCTTAATTGTTCTAAACCCTCTAATTTTTCGTAATAAGACTCTGGCAGATTTGCAAATTCTTGTAGGACTTGCATAGAGTATCCATAAATTCCAACATGCATATAAATAGGGGACAGTTTATCTGTTTTTCTTAAATCATCTTCCTTGCGAATTGCAGGAATTATATTTTTTGAAAACCACAGAGCATCATTATATTTATCAATAATTGCAGTCGTTCCACTAAATGGTGTTGCTTTTTTATTTTCGTGTAAATCATCTAGCTTATCCCAGCTTAACTGGACAACAGGTGTAACAACTTGTAAATTTGGATTGCTGGTAATTTCATCAATCATAGATAATATAAATTCTGGCGGTGTTAGCGGAGCATCACCTTGTAAATTTATTACATAGTCATGGCTTTCGCCGATGCTTTCTATTGCCTCTAAAACTCTGTCTGTGCCAGTTCTGCAACGGTTAGATGTTAAAACTGCTCTTGCTCCAATATCAGAGGCATGTTTAACTATCCTTTCATCTTCCGTGGCAACGGCAATTTCTATTTCACATTTATTTGCTTGTTTAGCTACACTTCTAGCAAGCTCAACTACCCGACTTAGCATTGTTTTACCAGCAATTAAAGCAAGAGGTTTGCCTGGAAGGCGTGTAGAGGCATATCTTGCAGGTATGATTATCGCTATTTTCATTTAAATACTATCCTCAATTTTAAAAGTTACTTTGAATTTAAGCTATTTTAAAGAAAAAACAACTTGAAAAAAACTATGAATTGATTATATTACCTCTTGGTTGTTCAAAACTGCAATACATCTTTGTTATTTTTTATGGGGAGATGGCAGAGCGGTTGAATGCACTGGTCTTGAAAACCAGCAAGGGTGCAAGCCCTTCCAGGGTTCGAATCCCTGTCTCCCCGCCATAAATTCCCCTCATTTTAAGTGAGGGGTTTTTCTATAGATAGGGTGGATATTAGCCATATATATTGTTATCATTGCAGTAACAAATTAAGATTTGCTGAGTAAAATTTTTAAATTCTAGGTATAAAATATTGCGTTACAAACCAAGTAATAGTTTAAATGGGGTAAAATATGAAATTAGGGGTAGGCTTGCCTCTAAAGCTTATGAGCTGGAACATAAAGGCTATGAAATTATTCAAATGAATATTGGCAATCCAGGGGCTTTTGGTTTTAGAACACCAGAAACTATGCGTCAAGCAATTATTGAAAATATGGCAAATAGCGAGGCTTATTGCCATCAAAAGGGTATTTTTTCTGCAAGAGAAGCCGTTGTCATGCAGCAACAAGAACGTGGCATTACAGAAATGCGGGCAGAAAATATATTTATGGGCAATGGGGTAAGTGAGTTAATAGACCTATGTTTGCGGGCATTACTTAATAATGGTGATGAAGTTTTAATTCCAAGCCCTGACTATCCTCTGTGGACAGCCTCTGTTATTTTGAACGGTGGGCGGGCTGTTCATTATCCGTGCCCAAAAGAAAATAATTTTCAACCATCAATTGATGCACTTAAAGGCTTAATTACAGATAAAACAAGAGCAATTGTGATAATAAATCCTAATAATCCAACGGGGGCAGTTTATGATAAGGAGCATTTACAAGCTATCGCAAAATTAGCAGAAGAACATAACTTAATTGTTTTTTCTGATGAAATATATGATAAAGTTATATTTGACGGGGCAGAATTTATTCCTATGGCAACATTTATCAAAAATACGCTTTGTTGCACTATGTCTGGTTTGTCAAAAGCCTATAGAGCTTGTGGCTATCGCGTTGGTTGGGCGGCTTTTTCTGGAAATATTAAAGAAGCTTGTGAATATTTAAAAGCTGTAGAGCTACTGGCATCACTTAGGTTATGTTCTAATGTGCTTGGTCAATGGGCGGTACAAACTGCGCTTGGTGGGGTACAGTCCATTAAATGTTTGGTTGGCAAAGGTGGGCGACTATACGAGAGCCGAAAAGCAATTATCAATGCGGTGCAAAAAAGTCAGTATTTAAAATTAGTAAAACCAATGGGGGCAATGTACGCATTTATTGAGGTAGATAAAGAAAAACTCACCAGTTTTGATGATTATGATTTTGCTTTGAAATTATTGGAAGAAAAACATGTGCTGCTTGCACCGGGTTCAAGCTTTAACTTTGATGCAAATAATTATTTTAGAGTGACTATATTGCCCAGCTCTGATATAATAAGCGACGTATTTGAACGCATTGAAGATACGTTGTCTTTAAGTTAAGGGAAAAGTTTAAGAGATGAATACAACAAATACTATAGGGGCAAAACAGGCCTATGTACAAGCCAAAAGCAATTTTGGGGTTGAGGCTTTAAAAAATAATATTAAGGCACAAAAAAATATCGCAAATATGGTTGAAGATGTTAGCCGCAATGTACCAGTATCTATGGTTCGTGGCTCTATTGTTGATATTGTTGTTTGAATTTACATTTTTTGTAAATTTAAATTGTAGCTAACTTAAATTCACGGCGTTTCAAAAAATGCAGTATAAAATAGCAATAGTTGATGACGATAAAAATATTAGAGCCTCTATGGTAATGGCTTTTGAGACAGAGGGTTTTTGTGTTTTTGAATATAATAATGGTGTAGATGCTCTAGATGATTTAATAAATATAGATTTTGATGTAATAATTTTAGATATAAAAATGCCCCGCATGGACGGTATGGAGCTATTAAAAAAACTAAGAGAAAAAATTACAACTCCTGTTATATTTTTAACTTCAAAAGATGGCGAGCTAGATGAGCTTATGGGATTGCGTATAGGGGCAGATGACTATATTACCAAACCATTTTCTATGCGACTGTTAATAGAGAGAGTCTTTGCCTTAATTAGGCGTGAAAAAATAAAAAAAACACAAAGTGAAGATAATCTAAATATTGTAGAAAATAAAAAACTGGGTCATCTATCCATCAATGACAGCACATATGAGTGTTTTTGGAAAGGACAGAAGATAAATTTAACAGTTAGTGAATATATGCTGTTAAAATCTCTTTTAGAAGTACCGGGAAAAATAAAAACTAGAATAGAAATTTTAGAATATATAAATAATGAAAATCTAACGGTCGCAGACAGAGCAATAGATAGCCATATTAGACGTTTACGTTCTAAATTTAAAAAAATTGATAAAAACTTCTCACTGATAGAATCAGTATATGGCGCGGGGTATCGTTTTAATGTTGATATTTAATAAAATAAATTTCTCAATATCACCGCTAACTTTACGTATATTAGCAATAAATATTATATCACTTTTAGTCTTATTATTGGGTTTTTTATATTCTGGGCGCTATGAAAAAGGGTTAATTAAATCTGAGCTTAAATTCATGGTATCTGAAGGCCGACTTTTTACAGGGGCAATATCAGAGGGTGGGGTTAGGGAAAGTTTTGATGGACCAGTATTGGCAGCAGACCTATCAAGACAAATGGTAAGAAAACTAGCGGCAACTAATAATGATAGAATAATATTATTTGGTAAAATGGGTAAAATTATTGTTGATAGCCATAAAATGTTGGGGGTCGGTGGCGTTGTTGAAGTAGAAGAATTACTCCCTCCTTGGCAAAGCTTACCTATAGATGAAAAAATATCCTTCTTACTTAAAAAAATATTAAAAAAACTGCCAACCAGAATGAAGCTAAAACCATATCCAAATGTAATTTCTAGCAAAATAGAAACCTATCCATATATGTTTGAAACTTTGCAAGGCGCCGTGAATGCTAATGTTTGGCAAGATGATAAAAAAAATATATTTTTAACGGCTTCTTTGCCTGTGCAAAATCTTAAAAATGTTATGGGAGCTATTTTAATTATGCGCTCTGGGCACAGTATAGAAAATGCTGTTTATGATATGCAACTTACTATTTTAAAAATATTTTTCTTAGCTTTACTGGTTTCTGTTTCTTTATCACTATATCTGTCTGAAACAATTTGTCGCCCAATAGTAAAATTAGCAAAATCAGTAGATACATTAAAAGATGGAGCTTGGAAATGTGAAGCAATACCAGATTTATCATATAGAAATGACGAAATAGGTAAATTATCTTTGACACTTCGCGATATGACGAAGTCTTTGGCTGAGCGTATTGAATTTATAGAAAATTTTACCGCAGATATTGCACATGAGCTAAAAAATCCTCTTGCCTCTATTAGTGGGGCAGTTGAAACTATATCTATTGTTAATGATAAAAATAAGCAAAAAAAATTACTAAAAATAATAAGTGAAGATGTTAAAAGAATGGATATTTTAATAACGGATATTCTTCTTGCATCAAAATTAGACGCTGAAATGGAAAATTTACAAAGAAAAAAGGTCAATGTAGAAAAAATATTAAAAGAAATTGTTAAAATTTATGATGATTATAGGCACAATTCTAAAAATAAAAATAAAATATTACTTAGAATAGACAAAAAATATCACAATTATATCGTAAATGCACATGAATTAAGGCTAGCACAAGTTATACAAAATATAATTAGTAATGCTGTGTCATTTTCAAAGCCAGATGATGATATAGTAATAAATCTATTTATTGAAAAAATCTATGTTGGAATTAGTATTGAAAATTATGGTCCTCCCATTCCAGAAGATAAGCTAGAGACTATTTTTAATAGATTTTACACAGAGCGTCCCAAACAGAGTGATTTTGGGCTAAATTCTGGGCTTGGGCTTAGTATTTCTAAGCAAATTATAGATGCTCATAGTGGTAGGATATATGCAGAAAATATAAAAGATAAAAATAAAAAATATTTAGGGGTTAAATTTACAATATTGTTACCTAAATTTAGCTAATTATTTTTGATAGCTCCAAATATTATTCATTTTTGATGTATGGGATATGACATATCCTTTG
>JALTWL010000278.1 GCA_027047045.1 Micavibrio sp. | reverse complement strand
TTAAGGCTGACGAAAAATTAGAGCAATCAATATTAGAAATCACAGCGGCAGATGCATCATTTGATATATATAATTTTGCAACTGGGGCAAAAATGGCTTTTGAACTTATTGTAGAGGCGTATGCTAAAGGTGATTTGGATAGTTTAAAACCACTGCTTAGCCAAAAATTATATGATGATTTTGAAAAAAATATCCTGCAACGTGAAAGCAAAGGAATTGAGCTGGAATTAGAATTGCATGAAATAAAATCTATGCAAATTATTGATGCAAAACTTGCTGGCACTATGATTTATATAACGGTTGATTTTGATGTTGAAGAAACTATTGTAACCAAAAATGAAAAAGGTGAAATTGTAAAATCTAAATCTAAACATCACAAAGAAATGCATGATATTTGGACATTTGCTCGTGATGTGCGTTCAACAGACCCAACATGGTTGTTAATAGAAACACGGGCAGCTTAAGTTACCCAAATTTAGGAGTGATATTTTATGAAACGTTTAGCATTTTTAGCGTTTTTGTCTTTGCTTGTGTTGATTTTTATTTTTTTTTACAAATCACTATTTTTATCGGATAAAAAACAAACAACTATTCCAGCCATTAAGCTAAAATTTGTTAATTTTCAACAATTACAAAATTGGGAAGAAGACAATCAAGCAGATGCATTTAAGGCTTTTAAAAAAAGTTGCGCTAGAATTGTTAATAAAAATCCTGCTCAGAAATTTGCCTCTCATATTTGGGCGGGAAAATATGAAGATTGGCAAGAAATTTGCCAAGAGGCCTTGATGTTAACTGATATTAACAGACAAGAGGCAAAGATTTTTTTTGAAAAATGGTTTTTACCATATGCTGTATATGATGCAGATACAGGCAGTAATATAGGGCTTTTTACAGGCTATTATGAGCCTTTATTATACGGTAGCCTAGATAAAACAGAAAAATATAATATTCCTCTGTATAAAAAACCAATCGATTTGGTTGAGGTGAATTTAGGTAAATTTAGAAAAGAATTTCAAGGCGAACGAATAGCGGGCAGAATAAAAGACGGCTGGCTTGTTCCATATTATAGTCGGGAAGAAATTGAGGTGGGAGCCTTGCGGGACAATGAAGTGTTGCTGTGGGTGGATAGTCAAATACAATCATTTTTCTTACATATTCAAGGCTCTGGTATAGTAAAAATGACTGATGGTAGCTATGTTAGAGTTGGATATGCAGGACAAAATGGTCATATATATTACGCAATTGGTAAATATTTAATTGAAATTGGCGCAGTAAAAAAAGAAGATATGTCAATGCAGGCAATTAGAGATTGGCTAGTAGAAAATCCTGAGAAAGCACAAGCTCTGATGAATAAAAATAAATCATATGTTTTTTTTCGGCGATTAGATGGTAAAGAAGCACCGCTTGGCGGAGAAGGAGTAGAGCTTACAGCCAATAGAAGCTTAGCCATAGATAGGCGTATTATTCCCTATGGTGCTCCAATATGGTTAGATGCAGATGGAGTTTTTGATAAAAATAAAAAAATACAAAGACTTATGGTGGCTCAAGATACAGGCGGCGCAATTAGGGGCGCTGTTAGAGGTGATGTATTTTGGGGCAATGGTGAGAAGGCAGAAAAACTAGCAGGTACAATGAAAAGTAAAGGCAAATATTACATCTTACTGCCTAAAAGAATTACAGTTATAAAATAATTTATAACTATTCTTATAATTATTTAGGCTATTGATTTAAAGGACCTCCTTAACACACAAGATTATGTAAAATTATGTTTAGTAGATATAGTGTTGGGGAATTTTAAATATCATAAATATCTTTGGAATTAGCTACGTTTTTAAAGTTGCCTATATTAACCCCCCCCCGCATTTCTCGCTAGGTAAATATAATATGGATATGTATCTAGTATTGCAGTCTAATTTATACAAGCTATAAAATAGCTATGTAAATAATTATAAATAAAGTTTTTGGGCTGCAAATACCAATATTACATTGACATATCGCAAATCAAATGTTATGTTACACACTGTATTTGCTATAGCATCAAAATAATTAGGAGTTCATAAGTATAATGCCTAAAATGGATAATTTGAAATATAAATTTGCAAAAGCAAAATATAGAGCTGGAAAAATTATTGATAGTAAAGTTTTTGCGGTGGCTGGTTTGTCTTCAATATTGGCTACTTCTGTTGGGGAGGCTATCGTAACTAGCAATTTAGATGAGATTGTTAGTGAAACAAATAAACAAGTTATTTCTGAATTTAAAGAAAGAGAAACCAGTATTTTCTCAGATAAATTGAACTATGAACAAGGTAACTTATATTTACAAGATTTATTAAAATCTGAGGATTTATCAGAAAAGCAAGTTTATGATTTAATAAAAAAAATACAAAATAAAACAGATACAACGGTAAGCACGATACTTGGAATGGAGCTTGGCAATATAGGTGATTTGCGAGAATGTAGGGCGGAGGTTGGCAGTGATGATATAAGTAAAATTGCTGCATGTACAGTTGATAAATCTAAAGATGATAAGTCATGGGGCATTACTAATGATTTGTTATGGCTGACTTTTTTCTGGTTTTTTATTATGATGGACGGTAAAGAAATGGCAAAAAGATGGTCAAAAAAGAAGCCAAGAAGACCACTTTATAGACACTAGTTTTTTACTGACAATTTAGTGCTAGCGCAACTTTAGAGGTAGGCTGGCGGTTTAGTTTGTTGCAAATAAACTTGCTGGCATGGCATAGTTTTTCTATATCAAGCCCTGTTTTAATGCCCATAGCATGCAACATATATACAACATCTTCGGTGGCAACATTACCGCTTGCGCCTTTAGCATATGGACAGCCTCCAAGCCCAGCTACTGCGCTGTCAATGGTGGTTATTTCCATTTCAATTGCAGTTAAAATATTTGCAAGTGCTTGCCCGTAAGTATCATGAAAATGCACAGCAATTTTTTCAACTGGAATATTATTTATAACTGTATTTAGCATATTTTTAACTCTAAGAGGGGTGGCTGTACCAATAGTATCTCCCAGTGATATTTCATAACAGCCAAGCTCTAAGAGCGTGGAGGCTATATCAGCAACCTTACTAGCTTCTATCGCACCACTATAGGGGCAGTCAATAACGCATGATATGTAAGCTCTAATTAAAATATTATTGTCAATTGCGGTTTTTATAACTGGTTTAAATCTTTCAATGCTTTCAGTAATTGAGCAATTTATATTTTTTTGATTAAATTCTTCAGATGCAGCAGTAAATATAGCAATTTCTTTTACATCTGCTTTTATAGCAGCATCTAAGCCTTTTCTATTTGGTACTAGTACAGGGTATGATATATCTTCTTGTTTTTTTAGACTAGTTAGAAGCTCTGCCGTATTTGCCATCTGTGGTACCCATTTGGGGGAAACAAAAGCCCCAACTTCAATATTTTTAAGCCCTGCTAACTCTAACATATTGATAAATTGTAATTTATCTTCTACAGAAATAGTTACAGGCTCATTTTGTAAACCATCACGCGCGCTAACTTCAACAATTTTTACTTCTTTAGGTAGTTTATCTAGCATAGCTTTACCTTATACGGCGTTTTTTTATTTTTGAATATTTTCTAAAGCTAATTGCTTTTTGCTGTTGTTTTAACTGTGCTTTTTGTAAAGTTTTAACAATATTTCTAGTAACAGGCCATTTACAAGCAAAATCAACAGCTGTATTGCCAGCCTTATCTTTTATATCTACATGCGCGCCATTTAGTAAAAGTATTTTTATAATTTTTATATCATTTTTTTTAACAGCTATATGTAGAGCAGTTTTACCATCTTTTTTACTGGTTAAATTAGGATTCGCACCTGTAGCTAACAGTAATTTTACAATTTTATAATTCTTGTTATAACATGCCCATCTAAGAGCATTTGTATCATTACTATCAGAAATATTAGGATTTGCCCCCCCCATTAAAAGAGTTTTAGTCATGTCAAGTTGATTATTTCTAACAGCATAAATCAAGGCAGTGGTATTGCCAATTGGAGTTTCTATGTCAACATTAAGTAATAGTAATCTTATTTTTTCGCAGTCATTTTTTATAACGGCTTTAAAAAAAATTTGATGTAAATTCTTATTGCCAAAACGCATTTTAAGTAAGACCTTAATATCAAAAAACACAGATACGGTAAAATATGTAAATTTTTACTTTTTGTCAAGCCTGTATTAGATAGTCTTTTAAATTTTTACCATCTGAGCTAAATTCTATTACCCAAGGCACAGCATTTGGTACTCGTTCTTTAGGTAGAACAGCTTGCGTTGTTGTCATATAACCAAGGATTACTTTAAAAGCAATTATAATTCCTGCATGTGCAACAACTAAGATATTTTTACCACTGAGTATATCTGGGCGTATTTCATCTATGTATAATTTTTCTACTCGTTTGACAACATCGGCTGTGCTTTCACCATTTTTAATAGGGCAATTATATGATTTGGGCCATAATTTAAAACTTTCATTTGTATTGGGCTTACCAGAAAAATCTCCTATATTGCGTTCCATCAAGGCATCTTTTATTACTATATTCCATTTTTTAGATTGGTCCTTTAAATGGTCATTAGTGGGTGATGTTGCATCAAGTGTAATTTCAGCAGTTTCAATAGCGCGCAATAAAGAAGATGCATAAACTTTATCAAATTTTATATGTCTAAGCCACCAGCCAGCATCTACTGCTTGCTCTTTTCCTTGCTGGGTAAGGGGGACATCTTTTTGCCCAGTGAGTAGCCCCTGTTCATTCCATATGGTTTCTCCATGTCTGAATATTACTAATTTTGACATTTTATGTCCTTAAATTCATTTAATTGATTGGGCAATATCATTATTATTATTATTATCTTCCAATATACGCCAAGATAACATTTTGTCTTTTTCAAATTCAAATATTATTGGAACACCAGTTGGTATTTCCATTTTATTTATATCTTCTGGGGTTCTCGCCCCAAGCACTATCAGTAATGCTCTTAAAGAGTTACCATGAGCAGCAATAAGTATATTTTTACCTGTATTTAACTCTGGTATAATATTTTGTTTGTAATATTTGCCAACCCGCGCGACAACATCTTTTAGGCTTTCTCCATCTGGTGGAGGTGTATCATAGCTTCTACGCCATATTTGAACTTGTTTATCACCAAATTTTTTTCTAACTTCGTCCTTGTTAAGACCTGCAAGACTTCCATAGTCACGCTCACGCAAGTCATCAGAAGATATTAGCTGAAACTTACCACCTGATAATTTTAAATGTGAATTTATATCACCAGAATTTTGTAAAGCTATTTCTGCTGTGTGAATTGCTCTAATTAAAGTAGATGTAAAAACCTTATCAAATTTTATATTTTTTAATAAGCGTCCTGCTTGTTTTGCTTCTTCTTTACCCTTATCAGAAAGGTCAATATCAGTAAAACCTGTAAAGCGATTTTCTAAATTCCATAAACTTTGTCCGTGCCTTAGCAATACTAAATAATTCATATCTATCTCCAAAATAATTTTTATCTTTGCAAGATAGAATACAATAATAATTACTATTCGGCAAAAAAAATCCTTCTTTAAATTTTAATAATATTTAATAAGGATTTTTTAACCTTTATTACGTTAGGCTGCGGCCTCTTGTGCAGACATAGCCATATTTAGATATGATGTAATATGCTTGGTCAGCAAATCAGTTTGATTAGTAAAGAAATGGTCAGCCCCAGATATTACCCGATAGTCAACTCCATATTCTCCACGTTGTTCACGAAGTTTTGTAACAAGCTCATTTACTGCTTCAATATCAACGATACTATCATTGTCCCCTTGTATTATTAACCCTTCATTTGGGCATGGGGCAAGAAAATTAAAATCATATATACTAGCAGGGGGGGATACGGATATATAACCATCAATTTCAGGACGACGCATTAAAAGTTGCATAGCAATCCAAGCACCAAAAGAAAATCCGCCTACCCAAACAGCAGAGGCGTTTTTATTTATTGATTGCAACCAATCAAGAGCAGCTGCGGCATCGCTAAGCTCTCCCAATCCTTGACCAAATTCACCTTGAGAACGACCAACACCTCTAAAATTAAATCTAAGGGTAGAAAAACCTTGAGAAACAAAATTTTGAAACAATGTATAAGCAATTCTATTATTCATAGTACCACCTTGCTCTGGATTTGGATGCAATACTAAGGCAACAGGAGCATTGGGAATATTACTATGTTTATAGCGTCCCTCCAAGCGACCCGCAGGGCCGTTAAAGATAATTTCTGGCATGGATATTTTACCTTTCTACTAACATTTATAAATTTATTAAGATTTTAAATCTTTTTCAAAACGACCCTAACTATACATAAATAATATAACAAAATCAAGTTTTTTATTGCTTCTCTTATTGTAACTATATGATTTATAATAGAAAAAAGGTGGTTTATTTAGTTGGTTGATTAAAGCAATTTCTTTTATTAAAATCACCACATATAAAAATAATTTAAGTAGCTATAAAATGATATATCTAGATTACAACGCAAGCGCACCAATAAGAAAAGAAGTAAAAAAAGTAATAATTGAACAATTAGATAATATAGGCAATCCTTCTGCTATTCATCAATATGGTAGTTTTTTACGAAGAAATATAGAAAAAGCAAGACTGCAGTTAGCAAAGGCTGTAAATGCGTATGATATAAATGATGTTATTTTTACTTCTGGGGCAACAGAAAGCAATATGACCATTCTTAATTCCATTCCAACGGTTAAAAATGTAATTACATCAGCAATTGAGCATCCCTCGGTTAGAAAATCAAGAAATGATTTAATATTTGCTCCTGTTACAAGGGAGGGCATTGTTGATTTAAAATTGTTGGAGGATATTTTAAGTAATATTGATATTTTGGAAAAAAATACATTAGTTTCAATTATTGCGGTTAATAATGAAACTGGGATTTTACAACCAATAGAGGAAATAGCAAGTTTGGTACATGAATATGGAGCTATATTTCATACAGATGCTGTGCAGGCTTTAGGTAAATTTCCAATTGATATGCAAAAAATGAAAATTGATGCACTTACTATATCGGGGCATAAGATAGGAGCTCCTCAAGGGGTGGGTGCTTTGATTGTTGCAGATAGTAAAATTGCTATATCACCCCTAATAAAAGGTGGTGGGCAAGAAAGGAATAAAAGAGCAGGTACTGAAAATACAGCTGCGATCGTGGCTTTAGGGCTTGCCGCAGAGCTTGCAATTGATGATATGAAATATAATATACAAATTGAAAATATACGAAATTATCTGGAAACTGGTATATTAAATATAAGCCCAGATGCAATTATTTTTGGCAAAAATACTACACGTAGCTGTAATACATGTTTTTTTGCAGTTCCTAATTTTGATTCTCAGGCTGTGGTTATTGCGTTTGATTTAGAAAATATCGCAATTAGCTCGGGCACGGCATGCTCTAGCGGAAAAATAAGCAAATCAACAGTTCTAGATGCGATGGGAGTAGATAGTGTGCTTCAAAAAGCAGCGCTTAGGGTAAGTCTTGGTCGGGAAACAACAAAAAATGATATAGATGTTTTTTTGCAAATATGGCAAAAAATATACAGCCGTATGAAGAAAGTTGCGTGAATTATCTCTCATCTATTGGGACATATTTTCTGGGCTTAGCACCTGTGTATAGCTGTCTTGGTCTGCCTATTTTATGGGTTGGTTCTTGTATCATTTCTTTCCATTGTGAAATCCAACCAACAGTCCTAGATAAGGCAAATAGCACAGTAAACATAGAAGTTGGAAAACCCATGGCCTTTAATATTATCCCAGAGTAAAAATCAACATTAGGGAATAATTTACGCTCAACAAAATATTCATCTTCTAGGGCTATTTTTTCTAGCTCCATCGCCAATTTTAGCTGTGGGTCATTTTCAATACCAAGCTCACCTAACACCTCATCACATGATTTTTTTAGTACCGCCGCGCGTGGGTCATAATTCTTATATACACGATGCCCAAATCCCATAAGGCGGAATGGGTCGCTTTTATCTTTTGCCTTTGCAATAAATTTGGAGATATTATCAACTGAGCCTATTTCATCTAACATATTTAGAACAGCCTCATTAGCTCCACCATGTGCAGGTCCCCAAAGAGATGCAATACCAGATGCAATACACGCAAATGGATTTGCCATTGATGAACCAGCTAGCCTAACAGTAGATGTTGATGCATTTTGTTCATGGTCAGCATGTAAAATTAAAATTTTATCCATAGCTTTTGCTAGTGTTGGGCTAACTTCATATTTTTCAGATGGAACAGCAAAGGTCATATGTAAGAAATTTTCAGCATAGCTAAGGTTATTTCTTGGATATATAAATGGCTGTCCAATAGAATATTTATAGGCAAGTGCCGCAAGTGTGGGCATTTTGGCAATTAAACGATGGGCGGCAAGTTCACGCTGTTTTGGGTCATTAACGTCTAAAGAATCATGATAAAAGGCAGAAAGAGCCCCAACAGAAGCAACCATAATTGACATAGGGTGAGCATCACGCCTAAAGCCACGGAAGAAATATTTTAATTGTTCATGTAAAAGACTATATTTAGTAATATTTATTGAAAATTTGTTAAATTCTTCATTTTTTGGTAGTTCACCATTAAGCAGTAAATAACAAACTTCTAAGTAATTGCTTTTTTCAGCAAGTTCTTTAATAGAATATCCCCGATGAGATAATATACCTTTATTTCCATCAATATAAGTAATCGCAGAAGAACAGCTAGCAGTAGAAGTAAAACCAGGGTCATAAGTAAAATATCCAGTTTCTGCATATAGTCTTCTAATATCAATGACATTTGGGCCGATTGAGCTCTTAATTACTGGTAGTTCATAGCTCTCTCCCGTTTTATTAAATTTCAGCGTAACCGTTTCATCTGCATTTTCCATGTTATAATTATACTCCAAAATGTTGATACTATTTCCAAAGATATGACAAGCTAAGATACTAAATAAAAATATTGTAGAATTCCAAATTCCTTAACTTTTCCCCTATACTAGATTATAGTTTAGCAAAAGAATAAATCAATATTTTTAGTGTTAATTTTATATTATCACTTTTAACGTATAATATAAAAAATATGTAATTTTTTGTAAAATTCTAATTAAATGTGATATAATGTTAATTGAGGGTGTGTTTTTTGTTAGGAGCTTGAAATTTTGCATTTTATAAAGAATATTAAATTGTTTTTTGTAATTATAATTCTTACGATCACCTTTTCTATTAAGGAGGTGAAAGCGCAGCCTTGTATGGCACCCGCTGGGGGGTCTTTTGATACTTATGCAAGGCAAGCAGGCGTTTTATTGCAGCAAATTATAAAAACTAGGCTTTCAATACAAACTTTTTATCAAATGATGGAAGAGGCTTTAGAAAGAGCCATGAATCAAGTGATTTCAGATGTTACAAGATTGGGGCAAGAATTTAAAGAACAGTTTATGGATTTTGATTTAAGACCTGCAATGCAAAGTATGACGGCTGAGCTGCATACTGCAACAACAAATGCATCTAAATCTCAAGGTGGATGTATAGATGCGCAGGAATTGACAAAAACTTCTCTAAAGATTAAGGCCGCAGAGGTGGAGGCTCAAAGAAAGTCGCGTCCAAGCGTATTGCAATGTCAAGCGGCTACAATTACAGGTGGGCTTTATCGCCAAGATACGATAAAAGAGGCATATGCAAGGGCTGCTCCTATTCAAACAGCAGCACTTAGCGGGGCTAGTGTGGGTACAGCAGCAGCAGATGGAGAAGAAGTATATCTAAATTCTATGTGGAATAAATATTGTACAAGATATGTAGATGGTCAGTCTAATAATGGTATAACTGGTTGTCCTACCCCAGCTGTAAGTGGAACTAATGTGGG
>JALTWL010000277.1 GCA_027047045.1 Micavibrio sp. | reverse complement strand
TATATGCAAATTTAAAAACCCTTGCCCGAAATATAGAAACTGAAGACACTGGAATTGCCAATTTTGAATGGAAAAATGGCATTTTAGGTTCTATGAATATGACTATGCTTACATATCCTAAAAATTATGAGGGCTCAGTTACTATTCTTGGTGAAAAAGGCACAGTTAAAATTGGCGGTGTTGCAATGAACGCTATTGAACATTGGGAATTTGCTGACGAGCAACCCCATGATGATGAAATTAGAAACGCAAATTATGATACATCATCAGTATATGGCTTTGGTCATGTTCGCTACTACGAAGATGTTGTCAAAGTTTTCCGCGGTAAAAAACAGCCTTTAATTGACGGTGATGAAGGATTAAAGTCGTTGTTGTTGCTTGATGCTATTTATCGCTCAGATAGTAAAAAAGCCTTAATTGATATAAAAGAAGAATATTTTGCAGGAGAAGACAGGGCAAATGTCAAATTACTTCGTTCATGAAACAGCAATTATTGATAATAGCGTAAAAATAGGCGATAGTTGCAAAATATGGCACTGGGTGCATATTTGTGCTGGAACTATTGTTACAAAAGATGTTAAACCTCATACAATCATAGTAAGTTTTCTGGCAAAACAAATCTATTGGGTATCTCACGCAGGTAAAATATTAAAAAGTGACCTTATATGCCCAAGAGAGGGCAGAAAATACAAAATAGTAGATGAACAGTTAATAGAAATAAAATAGCCTCTGATGAAATTCATTGAAATACTAATAATAATATTTCCAGTAATTGCTGTTATATCGCCTAAACTGTTGGCATTTTTACTTCCAGTTGCGGGGCTTTTATATTCCATTTTTTATCTTATAAAATATAAATCTCTACCCTTAAAAAATTTAGATTTAAAAATTGTTACAATATTGGGAACATTTTTTACTTTTGCCGCCAGTAGCTATTTTTGGTCAGTTAACCCAAATGATAGTATAGAAAAAACAATAAAAATTATGCTAGCAGTTGTAATATCTATATTTATGATAGAAATATTACTAAAAAAACAAGAGGTTAGCCATAATTACGTTATAAAATTCTTTCCTATATCTATAATTATTGCCTCAATATTGCTGTTAATTGAAACATATTTTGGCTATCCAATTTATCACATTGTCCGCAATATTCCATATGATATCATCGTTGCCCCCGCAAAAATCAATGCATCAGTTGTAGCAGTATCTGTGCTTATGTGGCCCGCAATTTACGTCGCTTGGCAAAATAAAAATTTGCTAGTAACTAGCACTATTATAATTTTCACAGCTATAATGGTATTTTCTAGCGATACCCAAACAGCAATGCTGGGATTTGTCCTGTCATGCACTGCGTTTTTAATTGCAATTAAGTGGCCAAGATTCTTGTTAAAAATAATCTCAATTCTAACCATTGCAGGAATAATGCTTAGCCCTTGGATTGCACAAATTTTATATAACTATCCACCATCTATATTTGTTAATTGGTCTAGCGCTAGTGCTGCCCCTCGTATGGAAGTGTGGGATTATGTTGCTAGATATGCGCTTAACAGCCCTATTTATGGCTGGGGAATTGAGGCAACTCGCAATATAGATAATTTTGATAGCACAAAAAAATTCTATCAAATAACTAAAGTTACCCACCCGCATAATTTTGCCTTACAACTGTGGATAGAGCTAGGAGTAATTGGTGCTATTTTAGGCAGTGCGTTTACATATTTATTTACAAAAATAATACTAAGACTTGATATAGATAAGTTAAAATTCTTAATTGCCAGCTTTGTGAATATTTTAGTTATCAATCTATTTGGCTATGGCATGTGGCAAGGCTGGCTTATAGGGCTAGAGCTTATGCTTATTTTTAGTTATATTTATATCTTCCAAATTAACAAAGATACAAAATTGAGTAGATGCAAAAAAGCTCTTGAAAGTTAATAGTTCAAAATGATTTTGCAAATTTTCTAATTACTAAAAAATGCAACATTGCCACCAGCAACCAATTTATCAATAGCATAAATTCTGGCATTTTTAGGATATAATATAAAATAAGCCCCAAACCGCC
>JALTWL010000276.1 GCA_027047045.1 Micavibrio sp. | reverse complement strand
TCATTATAAAATAGAGGATTATCAATTCCCGCATAGCCAGAGCCTAAAGAACGTTTTACAACCAAAACTGTTCCTGCTTTTTCAACATCTAATATCGGCATTCCATAAATTGGTGATGTTGGGTCATTTTTAGCCGCAGGGTTAATAATATCATTTGCTCCAATTACATAGACAACGTCAGTTGCGGCAAAATCACGATTTATATCTTCCAGTTCAAATACTTCATCATATGGAACATTCGCCTCAGCTAACAGCACATTCATATGACCTGGCATACGCCCTGCAACTGGGTGAATTGCGTATTTTACATCAACGCCTTCCGCCTTTAGAATATCTGCCATTTCTCGTAGAGCGTGTTGAGCTTGTGCAACAGCCATACCATAGCCTGGAACAATTATCACAGATGATGAATTCTTCATGATATAAGCTGCATCTTCTGCAGAGCCTATTTTAGCATTTCTATCTGCAGCATCTGCCATTGCGCTTGCTGCTTGTTCTCCGCCAAAGCCGCCAAGTATTACATTAAAAAATGACCTATTCATGCCTTTACACATTATATAAGAAAGAATAGCGCCACTTGCGCCAACCAAGGCGCCGACAATAATCAAAAGATTATTTTGCAAAGTAAAGCCGATGCCAGCAGCCGCCCAACCAGAATAGCTATTTAACATTGATACAATCACTGGCATATCTGCGCCACCAATTGGGATAATAATTAAAACGCCCAGCAAACATGCAAGCAAGACCACTGCCCAAAAATAAAAGCTTAGCTGTGTTGTGCATAATAAAATAATTAGCAATACAAGTAATGCTCCAAGCGCTGCATTTAGTAGGTGCTGATTATTAAATACAATGGGTTTGCCAGTAATTGCACCTTTTAATTTACCCCAAGCAATAACAGAACCTGTAAAAGTAATTGCTCCAATTGCTGCCCCTAGCGACATTTCAACTAAACTAGAAAGAGCAATATTACCAACAGTGCCAATATTGTAAGCCTCTGGATTATAAAAAGCAGATGCTGCCACAAAAACAGCGGCAAGCCCAACAAGTGAGTGAAAAGCAGCCACCAATTCAGGCAAAGATGTCATATCAATTTTAAGAGCAATGGCACTACCAATACCACCACCAATTACAATTGCTAGCAATATCAAACCATAATTAGACATAGAGGGTAGCATCAAACTAACCAAAACAGCAATTGCCATACCCACCATACCATAAGCAAGCCCCTGCCTTGAACTTTCAGGACTAGACAGACCACGAAGTGCCATAATAAAACAAATGGATGATATTAAATATGCAAGAGGCGCAAATATTGCCATAACTTACCCTTTCTTTTTAAACATATGCAACATACGGCGAGTAACAATAAACCCACCAAAAATGTTAATAGATGCCAAAATAATTGCTAAAAATCCCATAATTTGGGAAATACCGCCAGTAGATAGACCAACCGCAATCAATGCTCCAACAATTATAACCGATGATATAGCATTAGTGATAGCCATCAAAGGTGAATGTAAAGCAGGAGTTACCCGCCAAACTACGTAATAACCCACAAAACATGCCAACACGAACACTGTCAAGGCCGTAATAAAAAAGCTATCTCCAGATGAGCTAACTTCTGCTATATTGCTATTGCTAGCTACAACAGTTGCCTCATTTGCAAGCTTATTTGCCATATTGGCCAATTCTTTTAACCCTTGTGCTAATTCATTTTCTGTTGTCATATCTTAACCTCAATTTATGATTTTGCCCTAATTTACAGTTGCTTTTTTAGCAGTTGCTTTTTTCTTAGCCATTGTTTTCTTTTTGGTTGTTGTTTTTTTCTTAGTTGCAGACTTCTTACTAGTGCTTTTTGCCTTAGTTGCTTTCTTTTTGGCAGTTGTCTTTATAGATTTAAAATTCTCATGCACTATTTTTCCAGCATTTGTTAAACATATGCCTTTTATTATTTCATCTTCAAAGTCAATTTTAAGGCTTGCGCTATCTTTATCTATGATTAAGTTTAATAAATTCAATAAATTACGAGAAAATAAAGAAGATGCGACATTGGGTAATCTGCCCGCTACATTAGCATGCCCTATAATTGATACATCATGTTTATTTACTATTTTTCCAAATTCTGACAAAGCAACATTTCCACCTCTCTCAACTGCAAGGTCAACAATTACTGAGCCTGCCTTCATGGATTTAATCATCTTTTCTGTAACCAATTCAGGTGCAGGCCTCCCCGGTATCAAAGCCGTGGTTATCACTATATCTTGCTTAGCGATAGTTTCTTCTATCAATTTTTGTTGCTTTTTTTGATATGATTTTGACATTTCCTTGGCGTATCCGCCCGCAGTTTCTGCCTCTTTAAATTCTTCGTCTTCAACTGCAATAAAAGTTGCGCCAAGCGATTCCACTTGCTCTTTTGCCGCTGGTCTAACGTCAGTTGCCGATACAATTGCACCTAGACGCTTTGCTGTTGCAATTGCCTGCAAACCTGCAACCCCAGCGCCCATTACAAATACTTTAGCGGGAGGCACAGTCCCCGCCGCCGTCATCATCATTGGAAATGATGCTTTGTAATATTCTGCTGCATCTAAAACCGCCTTATAGCCCGCCAGATTGGATTGAGAAGATAAAATATCCATAGCTTGCGCCCTCGTAATTCTGGGCATAAGCTCCATCGCAAAGGAAGTAATTCCACTTTTTGCCATAAAGGATATTAATTGCTGATTATCATAAGAATCTAGACCACCAATCAGCAAAGCACCCTTTTTCATTTTTTTTACTATTGCCTCAGATGGTGCACGCACGCAAAGTAAAATATCTGCAGATTTTAGAATTTTATCAGCACTAACAATATTCGCACCTGCAGCTTTATATTCATCATCACTATAGCAAGAATCAGCACCAGCAGCCTTTTCTATTAAAATATCACAGCCAAGTGCTGTTAGCTTTTTAACCACCTCAGGTACAGCGGCAACCCTAGTTTCTGCTGTATCTTTTTCTTTTAATACTGCTATTTTAAGACTCACTTTAAAATCCCCTATAACTCAAATTGTATACGACCATATAGATTGTGCAATAATTAAAATCTTTTGTGAATAGTAAAAATAATAAAAACTAAATATTATTGTAATTAGTGTGTTAATTATTTATCTTAATTTAAATAGTAATTTTTCTTTTAGGGTGTTTTTTATTTATGGTAGAGGCAGCATTAATACAAAAAAATGGTGATACCGTTCAAAATCCATCTGATGGTGATGTTAGCTCTGCCTTACAAAATCTATCTGTGGTTGATAAAAATAGCTCCCTTATCATATATCATGAAAATATGGACGATTTTTTAAAAATAAGGGGGGATTTATACAATGGCTTTTCTGCCGAATATAAGTCAAAAGATACAGAAAATACTGAAATATCAATAGATAAAAATATCAGCTTTGATGTAATACTTAGAGTAGCACAAAAATATACAAAACAAGAAAATGACTGGAAAGATTTGATTGCTTGGCAAGTCACTAAAAAGAAAACAAATATATTATCTAAAATAAAAATTACTCCAGAAATAACGGTTATAATTTTTTTATTGTTAATATTGGCAGGATTTGTATTTTTCTCAAGCTTCAACAATCCATTTTTAAAATAACAAGCATATGTTAAAATATATAAAAGACAGTATAAGAGATTTGATGCCAATAATTATAGTTATTGCATTTTTTCAGCTTTTTATTTTGCAACAACCATTTCCTAATCCCTCTAATATTATTATTGGAACTATTGCAATTGTACTTGGGCTTGCACTTTTTGTACAAGGACTAAATATGAGCTTATTTCCAATAGGTGAAAATATGTCAGGCGCACTTATTCACAAGGGAAGTATTTTTTGGTTAATATTATTTGCCTTTGCGCTTGGTTTTGGTACAACCATTGCCGAGCCTGCATTGATTGCTATTTCCGCAAAGGCCGCAGAAGTACAAGCACAAGCAGGCATTATCCCAAATAGTGAAACTAACATGAAAAATTACGCTTTGGGACTTAGATATAGTGTAGCTCTATCCGTTGGGCTTGCTGTTGTTGTTGGCATCATTAGAATTATTAAGGGCTGGCCTATACAATGGATTATTATTGGGGGCTATATTATGGTTGTAACACTGACCAATTTTGCCCCCAAAGAAATTATCGGTATTGCTTATGATTCTGGCGGGGTTACTACATCTACAATCACTGTTCCTCTTGTTACTGCGCTTGGAATTGGTCTTTCCACTGTGATTAAGGGTAGAAATCCTATGATTGATGGTTTTGGCATTATTGCTTTTGCCAGCCTTTTTCCTATAATTTTTGTTCTAATATATGGTATGGCGATATAGTTTATGGAAAATTTTATAAATATATTTATAGATGTTTTAATTTCTACTATCAAAGACGTTACCCCTATTTTGATATTATTGATATTTTTTCAATTTGTTATTTTAAAACAGCCTCTGCCAAATCCTAAAAGAACAATAACAGGTTTTATTTATGTAATTTTAGGATTAGTATTATTTTTAATTGGTCTTGAAAAAGCGCTTTTTCCGCTTGGTGAGATAATGGCAACACAGCTAACAGACCCAAAATTTATTGCAACTATTTCCAATTCTGCCGAAATTAGTTGGAAAAGTTATTATTGGGTCTATATATTTGCCTTTGCTATTGGATTTTCTACCACAATCGCAGAGCCATCTTTAATTGCTGTTGCTGGCAAAGCAGGTAGTCTATCTGGTGGAGCTTTAAGCCCAATTGGGCTAAGGGTAGCAGTTGCTTTTGGAGTTGCAATTAGCATCGCACTTGGTACTTTTAGAATAGTTACAGGCACACCACTTTATCTATATATGATTGCAGGTTACATATTTGTAATAATACAGACTATTTTTGCGCCAAAACTTTTGATACCACTTGCCTATGATTCAGGTGGAGTTACCACATCAACGGTCACAGTGCCACTTGTTACAGCTTTGGGACTTGGGCTTGCCTCAACAATCCCAGATAGAAGCGCTTTAATAGATGGATTTGGGCTTATTGCTCTTGCTAGTCTTTTTCCAATGATAACTGTGATGGGATATGCGCAAATTGCAAATATTATCGCTAAAAAAAAACATAACTTAAGAGGTGAAAAATGAATTTTAAATTGATAATGGCTCTAGTTGCAAATAGCCACACTGATGAAGTAGTAGAAAAAGCACGTAAAATGGGAGCAACAGGCACAACAGTGATAACTAGCGCTAGAGGAGAAGGTCTAGAGCCTGCAAAATGCTTTTTAGGGCTTACCTTAGAAGGACAAGTAGATGTTGTTTTACTTTTAGTTGAAAGACATATGGCAAGAAATATACTGGAAGGCATAAGCGATACAGGTCATTTTAAAGATGAGGCAGGAGCAGGCATTGCTTTTCAACTAGATGTTGAAGATGCAATTGGACTAAATAGACAGGCTGATATTATAAAAGCAGAAATTGGAGAAAAAATATGAGCAACAAAAAATATGTAAAAGTAAGAGATGTAATGACCCCATATGTAGATACTATTGATGGGCTAGCAACCGTTGCAGAAGCAATTGAACAAATGCGAAAACAAAAATTTGGAGCGTTAATAGTTGCCCGTCGTGATGAAAGTGATGAATATGGCTTTGTTACTGTGCAAGAAATAGCAAAACAAGTAATAGAGCCTGATAAATCGCCAGAAAGAGTAAATATATACGAAATCATGGAAAAACCAGTTTTAACGGTCAGTGCCGATATGAATATTCGCTATGCAATCAGGTTGCTTGAAAGAATAAATCAATTACGTGCCTTAGTTACAGAAAATGGAGAAGCAATAGGCATAATTACTATGCTAGATATGGTGCTAAAATATACAGAAATAAATAAATAAGTTATTTATTTTGAATATTTTTTAGCCCTACACAAATATTATTAACGCATACAGGTGTTGGCTTTGGCATAAGCATGCATATAGATATCGCACCTAATTTTGCATCATACTCTTTGTCTAATTTATAATATTTATCTGCTTTATTTTTTAACTCTTTTTCATTTATATTACTAGAATAGGCTAAATATCTCTCATACCCGCCACAAGGAAAAGAACCAAAACCTAAAATTCTACATTCACTATTATCACTGCAGCTATTGTCTTTTACCATTTCTATAATTTCTTTTGCTAGCGCCTCTCTTTCTGTATTGTCGTTATTTGCCCAAGCAGGTGGTGCAAATCCAAAAAAAATAATAGCAACCACAACTAACATTTTTTTTATATCCATATCCATTTAAACCTCCTATTAATTACAAATTATCTAGTAATACCGCTCACATCTATTAACTGTTAAGAACAACTTATATTTTGTTAAATAGTTACTAACAGCTATATGTTAAGAGGCTATAGTCACAAATATTGCCACAATAAAACTCACACTCAATTTCTATAAAAATACGATAGTGAAATTTGTAAGTAAAAGGGAACTAACCCAATAAATTTTAGATAGCTGTAGAAACTGGCTCAATATTATTTTCTAAAAAATTATTAAGTTCTCTTATCATTTCGTATTTTCTTTTTGCACTTACAAAACTAGCCTCTATAGCATTTTCTGTAAGTTGAGCTAAATCTTCCATTGATAAATTTAAATTTTGGGCAACAGCTATAAAATTCTCTGTCATATATCCCCCAAAATAAGAGGGGTCGTCAGAATTTATAGTTGCTTTAACACCAAGCCCCAGCATCTTTTTTAGCGGGTGATTTTTTAAATTATCAACTACACATAATTTTAAATTACTAAGTGGGCATACTGTAAGAGCTTTTTCCTCATCAATAATACGCTTAAGTAAGTCTTTATTTTCCATCGCTCTATTGCCGTGATCTATTCTGTCTACTTTTAACAAATCTAAAGCTTCATATATATACTCTGGTGGTCCTTCTTCCCCTGCGTGGGCAACTGTTAAAAAACCCTCTGCTCTTGCTTTGGCAAAAACTCTATCAAATTTAGCTGGTGGATGTCCTACTTCAGAGCTATCAAGCCCAACGGCAATAATCCTATCTTTATAGGGAATAGCCTCATTTAAACTATTAAATGCATCTTCTTCAGACAAATGCCTTAAAAAACACATAATTAGCCGCGAGCTAATACCAAATTCATCTTTTGCATCATCTAATGCCCTTGTAATTCCATTAATTACTGTTTTAAATTCAATGCCCCTACTTGTGTGGCCTTGCGGGTCAAAAAATATTTCTGTGTGCATCACATTTTGGCTAGCAATTTTTTTAAGATAGGCATAAGTCAAATCATAAAAATCTTCTTCTTTTTTTAAAACACTCATTCCTTGATAATAAATATCTAAAAAATCTTGTAAATTGCTAAAATTATATGCTTTTTTAATCTCATCTGCTGTTGCAAATGGTATATTAACGTTATTTCTTTTAGCAAGTGCAAACATCAATTCAGGCTCTAGCGAGCCTTCTATATGCAAATGCAACTCAACTTTTGGTAAATTCTTAACAAATTCTTTTGAAACCAACATAACTATATGTCCTAACTATAGTTTCATGTAGACTTAAGAATAACTAATAATATAGTAAAAGTAAATTACTTAGTGACTTGTTGGTAGGTGTTTTTTGCCCAATCTTATTTTTAGTTCTTCTGGTGAATTTTCAACTCGCCTTATAAAGGCTGATAATAACATTATCGCTCCAAGACCTCCGCCCACAGCACCAGTAAGCAGACTTGCCAAAGCCTTAAGACCATTATCATCTGATATTTTTTTAAGCTCTTTGTTAATGGCAACTGCTACTGAATATTTATCTTTTATATTTCCTGTTTTAAACAGCTCAACTGCAGTTTCATCTAACATGCCCGTCGCACGGCTAATTTTTGATGTAAAATCTGTGTCTTTAATTTTAACAATTTCTGTATCAACAATTCGTAAAATATCACTGTACAATTTAGCAAAATTCTTCTCACTCAGCCCAACACCTTCTTCACTAATACCAGTTACATGCATATCTGTTAAAATAGATTTTTTAGTACTAATAAAAGCTTCTTTTAATTGCTCTAGTTCTTTTTGTTCTTCTGGGCTTAATTCTGTGTTAAATTTCCCTGCAACTTCTGCTGCTGCCTCTATTTTTTTCACTTCCATTTTTTGTTTTTTCATGCCCTCTATACGCTCTGAAAATTTGGCTACTAGCTGTTGTTGATTTTCAACAGTACCAATATTATCATTTTTCTCTACATATTTTTCTTCATAAGTTACACCAGCTGTTAATCCTAATACAAAAGCCAACGCCGTACTGATAGCCAAAGCAGGCGTTCCATTATCATTATTGAGAAATTTTGCCACCTCTCTAAAATGGTTTTTAACAGTTATTTCTTTTCTTCTAGCCACGATAAATAATACCCCCACTTAAATTTTAGAATCATTAACAATTATCACTGATTACATAGTAACAGATTTTACATATTGTGTCAAGAATCGTAAGCAGATAAACTATTAAAAAAATTTATAATTTAAGAAGATGTGTTTTTATTTCTATGAATTATATATTGAAATCCTAACAGGGATATTCCACATAAAACAAAGGAAAGTCCAGCTGGAACTAACATCATCATAAAATCTTCCATATAACCAAGATAAAACATAACCAAATAAACAATAGCAGATGCAATAACAGAGCCTGCAATTAAGATATCCAGTCTAGGCGCTTTTTGTAACAATCTAAAACCAACCAACAGATGAACAGGAGCTAGAATAGTTATAAGACTAATAGCATTAAACATAAATTGAATAACATCACTAATCATAAGAGCTAAAATGCTCATAGTTGTTAGTATCATAACAAATATTATTTGAGAAAATCGAATATAGCGCTCACGTGTTTTGCTGATATCTGCAGGAAGAAAAGCCTTTGCCAATGTTGCTGTAAAAAGATAACAAGCTGTATCAAGGGTTGACATAGTAATTGCCATAGTAACTACAGCAATAAAAGCCATTGTCGCTATAGAAAAAACATTTTGTTCAAAAATTGCAAAGAAAATATCATTTGCGGCAATATCTCCCTCTAGTAAAGGCTTAGCGCTCATTCCCAAAAATAGTAAGGCCAAAGTCATAAATACAAGAAAAATTCCAGCTAGAGGGAAACTAATATTGATAACTTTTTTATTTCTAGCAGAAAAAACTCTTTGCCATGTGTCCGCACTAGCTAGCATATATAAAGCTCCAAATAACACAAAAGCAGTAGCATCTTTAAAGCCTATATCCAAAAAAGAGCCAAAATTAAGCAAAACATCTTTAGGCGGTGGCGATATAAAAGCAATTACAATTAAAGATAGAATTAAAAAAAACTGAATAGCATCTGTTTTAACAACTGCAGAATAACCGCCCAAAAATAGATAAAATCCAACAATACTCGCAGCACTGACCACCCCCACCCATGCAGGAATAGAAACAATAGTAGATATAATATTTCCCGATACATAAAGCTGCATAGAAATTGCAAGCAAGCAAAAGATAAGAACAAGAAAAGCACTAATTTTACTTGTAGCTGCACCAAGTTCATTTCTAATAATTTCACTAATGGTTATATAGTCTTTTTCTTTGGCAAATTCTCTTATTTTTGCTCCACAAATAGCAAAAAATAACAATCCAATCATGACACCAACAAAAAGCCAAAGCCCACCATAGCCAATAGATACACCAAAACCAACCCAAAAGACAATTCCACTTCCGTCTCTAAAACTTGCCGCCAAAGAGCCCAGGGTTGGTATATAACCAACATCTCTACTGCCGATTATAAAGCCTGAATGTGTTTGATTATGAGAGGAAAATAACCCCATCAAAAACATCAATACAAAATAAGCAACAATGGAAAGTAAAATAGTAATTTGTGTTGATGACATATATCCAACTCATATTTATGGTTAATTACATAGACACCATAATTC
>JALTWL010000275.1 GCA_027047045.1 Micavibrio sp. | reverse complement strand
GTGTAAAATCACACATTGTTGCAATATTGTAACAAAATTATTAACAAATTGAAAATTTTTCTTTTTTAACTTTTATTATATAGCAATATTATTGCGTACATGCAGAAATTTTATACTACTCAATTCTAAATTTACCCTTAAAAACTAAAATGCAAGCATATCAACAGTGGCACAGCGCAGTTGTAGACAATAAAAAGGGCAGGATTATCTATATTTAATATAATTTTTAGTTTAATTGTTGCAAAAAATATATATACCAAGCAAATTTAAAATAGCAGCAATTAACAGCTCATATTTATGCTCTATATTTATTGCCATGCTTATACTTGTAAAAATAAGGATAGATGTTACTAACAGCAGAGATATTCTTCTAAATATTCCCATTAGTCATATTTTTAAATATACTTAAAAAATAAAAAACATTCTTGCCTAGTCAGGATAGAGCAAGAATGTTTAATATATGGTAAAAATATAAAAGCTACCGTAGTCTATATTTTAGGACCACCACTTTTTTTACGTCTTGCAATAGCATCTGGCGGCACATTATCATTTGCCTTTTTAGTGGCCTCAATTTTTGCAATATCTGCCCCAACAATAATTTTCTTATCAGGCTCACCTTTTAAAGTTCTTGGGAAATCGTCATAAAAATCAACAATTCTTGGACGCTCAGCAGGTGATAATTTATCTCGTAGGAATGTTTTTAGCTCTTGCCCTGTTAGCTTAGCATTTGATTTTAAAATAACGTAGGCTTTTACAATTTCACCACGTTTTTCATCTGGAAGCCCAGCGACAAAACATTCCTGTACTGCGTCATGTTTCATTATTGCTTTTTCAACATTGATAGGATAAACGTTGTTTCCTTGTGTAATAATCATATCTTTTTTACGACCTGTAATAAATACAAAACCATCTTCGTCAATATGGCCTAAATCACCTGTTAAATAGAATCCGTCCTTAGTTATGCTTTCATCAGTTGCTTTTTGATTTTTCCAATAGCCTTTCATGACTTGTGGACCTTTAATAGCAATTTCACCCTTAACATTTACTGGCACAGTTTTATCTGGGAATTTCATATCACGAACACTAACAATAGTATTTGGCACGGGTAGCCCAATTGAATTTTTCTTTCTTTTGCCAACGAGTGGTTCTGCCACCACAACAGGAGAAGTTTCCGACAAGCCATATCCTTCAAACAAAATACAGCCTGTATTTGTTTCAAAAGCTGCCTTAACATCATCTTTAAGTGGTGCACCACCAGAAATACAAAAACGAAGTGAAGACAAATCATTTGCTTTTTTACCGTCCTTTTTGGCCTTTTCAGTCATTGCCTTGTAAAGATTTGGAACGCCTGCAAATATTGTATGCCTACCTTTTTCAATAGCTTTCATAGTTTTATCTAGTTCAAAATTGGGCATCATATCAAGCTCAGCGCCAATTGACATACAAAAATTCATTTCAACTGTCATCGCAAAAACATGGAAGAATGGTAAAACCGCAAGCATTTTATGTTGCTCAACATTTTCTTCCCTTGCCATGTTAAACCAAGCCTTGACTTGCTGAGTATTTGTATAAAGATTACTGTGAGTAAGCATTGCTGCCTTAGGAAGTCCTGTTGTGCCACCTGTATATTGTAGAACTGCGACATCTTCTTTTGGGTCTATATTAACAAAACTTGGCTTTCCGTTATTTTTAAGCAAGTCAAAAAAGTCCATATGACGACCGTCATTTGGTATTTTTGATGACCATTTTCTTTGCTCTGGCGGTAATTTTTTACCTTTAAATAATTTACTAGCTTTGGTAACTGCGCCAAATAGACTTTTTTTAGTAAAAGGAAGAGCATCACCCAAATTACATGTAATAACTTTCTTTAATTTATGTCCTTTATCTAATTGAGCCCCCATTCTTGGGTAAATAGACTCCATATCCAAAGTAACTAAAATTTCAGCCTCACTATCCTTGACAAAATGTTCAATTTTTTCTTCTGGATAGGTTGGGTTTACGTTAACAATGGTTGCGCCCGCCTTAATCGCACCAAAATAGGATACAACATAAAATGGTGAGTTAGGCAAACATAACATAACTTTACTGCCCTTTTTAATGCCCATATCTTGAAATCCTTTGGCAGCCTTATCTACCATTTCACCTACTTCTTTGTAAGTGTATTTTTTGCCCATAAAAGAAAGAAAAACTTTGTTTGAGTTATCTTTAACCGATTCATCAAAAAAATCTACCATTGATTTAGGCTCTATTTTCTGGTGCCAATCAACATCTATTGGGTATGTTTTTTCCCAAGGAAATTGATTGTTATTTATAGATTTTTGTGTTTTTTTCGAATCGGTCATTTTAGGTACCTCATTTCTTTTAAAATATAAATTACTTATACAAAACAACTCACCATATTAGAAATAGTAAGTTTTCTAAATTGCCAAAATTATGCAATAATCTGTGTTATGATTGGATAATATGCAACATTTTTATGTATGTTGCAAGAATATTCGTAGTAGAATTTAAACATGCTAGTTTTAGTATATTTAAAGCGCTTTCCAGCTTTTGGTTGCCTGCGCAAAAACATATCTATCTTTGGGAATATTTGGAGGGGCTTCTTTTATTGTTACTTGTTTTGCAAGTTCTTGCATTTCACTTACAATTATTTTTAATTTTTCTTGTTGATATTTAGTTGGTCCAGAAACATCATTAAATTTATTTGTTAAGCGGTTAATTTGCTTTTGTGTTGCTGTTAATTTTTGTTTTTGTATTTTTGTAGCAACAATTTTTTGTCCTATTTCGTTTTCCCAATTTTCTTTCTTTTTATCTGTAAACAGTCTTGTTACCATTTCTCGCCCAAGGGTAATTCCAGCAACCATAGATGCAACTTTTGCTGATGCAACTAATGCGGCAAAAGAAATAGACCCTAAAATAAAACCACCAACTGTAAATACACCTGCAATTGTAAGAGTTTTTCTAAAAACCATAACAATATTTGCCGTTGCAGAGAAACTTCTCTCAAAACTTCTTCCCCATTTTGTAATGGGTCTGGCCAATAACTCACGCATGGGGCGTGTTTTTTTATTTATTTTATCAAAGACATTTTTTGACTTTGATTTTAGTCGTCTAAAAATATTTTTGAGCTTTTTTTTCATAATTTATATATCTTAAATTCCAAAATATATAATTTTATAGCTTTATTTTTGCTAAAAAACAAATGTTAAATGAATATTTACAATGTTTCATTGATGCTAATTGATACTGGGGCATTTTTTCCATCAGCTAAAGATTTATCGGCCACACCATTTGCTCCGTATGTTTTTTCTTGTATAACTGCGTCCCTTGCTGTTTCGATTATTTTATCTATTAGTCTTTGCGATGCTTGTTTAACCGAATTTATAACTTTCATATTTTCATCTAAAATTATAGAAAATTCACTGCGTTTTTTGACTATTTTGTCTTTAAGCTCTTTTGGCATTACTGAGATTTCTTCTTTTCTATTTAATAGCATTTGAACATGTTTTTGATATTGAACTGTAAATTCTTTTTTTAAATGTTTAAGTTCTTTTGCATCTTCAAATTTAGCTTCTCGCAAAAGTGATGTTTCCAGCTCTAATAATTCGGCAAATTTATCCATCACCATAAAACTATCATCAATTACTTTGGATATTGGCTGTATTTTTTCTTTTTTTATATTGTCTTGTACCATATATTTACCCCACTTACCTAGATTTTACCTTCTTGTACTTCTAACATAAATTTTGCTATTTCATCGGCAATGCCAAGCCCGCCTGCATCTGCTATTTGCTTGCCATATTCGTTTATCATCATACTTCTATATATTTCTTCAGCTTGTCCTCCGCCAAAAATGCCATCTGATTTTATACCACTAAACATATGCGATAGCATTTGTGATAAAAACACTGCCTCAAAATCTTTTGCTGTTTCTTGAATTTTGTCTTTATTTACATTTGTATTTTTACTATTGGTAATTTTTACTTGTTCTGTTGCAAGATTTATTTTTGAATTTATATATCCCATATCATTCATTTTTTTATCCTTTAAATTCACTACATAACTTCTATTTCTGCTTGCAAAGCGCCCGCTGCTTTTATTGAGTGCAAAATAGGTATTATATCTCTAGGGCCGATGCCAAGCTCATTTAGCCCAGTTACCAATTCTTGTAGGGTAACGCCTGCGGGAAGTACGGCTAATTTTTTATTTTCGTCCATATCTACATCTATATCTGTTTTGGGAATAACCGCAGTTGTACCTGTATTTGATAAAATTGACGGTTGTGATACTTGTGGAGTCTCAGTAATGCGTATGGTTAAATTACCCTGAGCAATTGCAACTGTACTTATCCTAACATCTTTGCCAATTACGATTATTCCAGAACTTTCATCTATAACAACGCGTGCTAGTTGGTCTGGAACTATTGTTAGCTGTTCTATATCGGTGATAAGATTGACTATTCCTGCTTTATATTGCGGTGGAAGATTTAATTTTATAGATGATGGATTTTCAACTATTGCTGCGGGAAAACGTAAAAATTGATTTATCTTTGCAGCAATTCTTCTAGCAGTTGTAAAGTCGGGGTTTCTAAGCGCCATTCTAATACTATTCATATTTGCCATTTGAAAGTCTGTTTCTCTTTCAACTATTGCGCCTGCGGCTATTCTTCCGCTTGTTGGGGTGTTTTGAGTAACCGAGCCTGAATCTCCGCTAGCAGTAAAGCCAGACACAGCAACACTTCCTTGAGCAACTGCATATACTTGCCCGTCAGCGCCCAAAAGCGGAGTTACAAGTAAAGTTCCGCCTTGCAGGCTTTTTGCATCACCCATCGCCGAAATTGAAACATCTATACGAGAGCCTTGATTTGCAAAAGGAGGTAAAGTCGCCGTTACCATAACCGCTGCTATATTCTTAGTTCTAAGGTTAGAATTTCTAACATTAACCCCAAGCCTTTCTAGCATACCAATTAAGCTTTGCTCTGTAAAAGGAGAGTTCCTAAGAGTATCCCCAGTTCTATTTAATCCAACGACTAGCCCATAGCCAACCAGCATATTGTCCCGTACACCTTCAAAGTCAACTATGTCTTTTATTCTAGTTGTTGCAGCATTAACAGAACTTACAGAAAATAACATTACAACAAATAAAGTAACTATAAATATATTTTTATTCATTTTTTTAACCCTTGCAAAAACTATAAAAACTCCCTTGCTATTATATACAAGCAAGTTTTGTGCCAATTTTTAAAAATTTACCTATTGGTAAAATAAATAAAAAATGTATAATTATCTTAAATTTAAGTATCATAACCCATGTGAGAAAAATGAAAGTAAGCAATAGTGGTAATTCTAAAAATATAAAAAAAACAAAAACTGCAAATTCTACTAATAAAGCAGCAGATAGTAATTTTAGTAAATTAGTAGAAAATACAGGCATAACAAACAGCAATGGTGAGCTTTTAGTATCTTCTTTGCAAAATATAAATATTCCCCCGTTAATTGGTGATATTTTAGAAGATAGCAAAAAACCAAAATATACAGCAAAAATACACGCAGATAATATATTAGAGGAGCTTGAAGATTTAAGATTAGATATTTTGTCTGGGGCAGTATCTTTAAGTAAACTACAAAATATGGCAAAAAAAATTGAAAATTGTAAAATAGAAATAAAAGATAAAAATTTAAAGGCAATAATAGATGAAATACATTTAAGAGCAGAAGTTGAAATTGCCAAATACACAAATAAAAACAAATTATGAAGGAGTCTTTTTATATGAGCCATCACATGTCAAATAGTCGTTTTAATATGTGGAGATGTTTAGTTTCTTTGGTATATACCGACCATAAGCTAACTATAGAAGAAAGGAAATTTTTTACTGATAGATTTGAAAAATTAAACTTAAGTGAGGAGCAAAAATCCATTTTGCTACAAGAATTACAATCACCACAAAAAATTGAAAATATCTTTAAATATGTAACTGATAAAGAAGACAGAGCAACATTTATCTATTTTGCGAGATTGCTTTTTTGGTCAGATGGAGAATTTGCTGAGCAAGAAGAAAAAATATTAAAACATCTACACAGTCAGGTAACCTCTGAAATTGACATTAAACAAGTTATGCAAGATGTAAATGATGCAACAAAAGAAATAATGGCGCGTTATGACAGAGAAATAAAAGCAAAAAAAGAAGACTCCGGTTTGTGGTCAGCTTTAAAATTTGCGATTACCAGTGGTCTTTGGCCAGCGCGTGATTTAGATTAAAATTTAAATTCTTTAAAATTCATCAGGTTTAGAGCCAGTTTGCCCTCTAGATTGTATTCCTTGAGCCTCTTGTACTGCCCGTCTAAATTCTATGGGCTCTGCAATTTGTGGTAACATAACTTCACCTACTCCCATTCCGCGGATTGTTACCCGCCCATAGCCAAATATTCTTCCAAAAACACCTTGTCTTACATTTACACCTTCTATTCTATCAATGCTAAGCTCTCCTACATGTCTTGCTATCATACCTCTTTTATATATCAGTCGGTCGGTTGTAATTGCAATTTCGGTTGTCGCTTTTACAATCATCATATTTGCAAATATAAAAAGCCCAACTATAAATATTCCAAGAATACTAAATCTAAGCAGTGGGTCTAATCCCCACAATATTTGCATATAGCCGCCTTTTTTCTTAACGATATAAGCTTGGAGCTCGGCATATCTTTCTGGGGGTACATGGCTATATAATTCTCTAATGACTTGATTTACTTCCCACCAAATAGCGGTATATGCAATTGCAATACCTGCTGCAAGCCCAAAGACTATCCACATAACGGCTTTGAATGTGTACATCCAGTGAAATCTTGCACCTAGCAAAATTTCTTCATTTGGACCTAAAGATTGTTGTACATAGAGCATGAATAAAAAACCTTGGAATTAAAAATATTGTTAAAAAATAGCAGAAGATAACAACCTTAAGTGATTCTTGCATGAATTAGTTAAGAAATTACGAACAATCAAATAACCAACCACCCATCGTATCATAGATTTTGAGGAATTGTAACAGCAACTTTAGTCCCAACCCCCACTTTACTATCTATTGTAAGGGTTCCTTTGTGAAGTTCAACTAAATCTTTGGTAATTGCAAGCCCAAGCCCAGAGCCTTCATGTCCACGAGTCATGGCACTACTTACCTGTTCAAAAGGAACAGTAACCAAATTTATTTTATCTTTTGGTATGCCAACCCCTGTATCTGTAATTTCAATTACAATATCGTTTTTGCTGACACTGCATGATACTTCTACTTTCCCATCTTGAGGGGTAAATTTTACTGCATTTGAAAGTAAGTTTAATAAAACTTGCATAATGGCGCGCCTATCTGCGTTAATATCTAGGCTATCTGGTAGTTTATCTGCAATTAGTTTTACACCACTTTCATGGGCTCTGGTTTCAATCATATGAACAGCTAGTTGAACAAGTTTGCTTAAATTAAAAGTTTCTAGCTCTAAATCATATTTACCGACTTCAATTTTGGACATATCCAAAATATCGTTAATTAGGTTTAAGAGATGCTCACCACTTTCTCTAATACCGCCGATATATTCTAGATATCGCTCATTACCAACAGGCCCTAATAATTGTTGTTGTATCATTTCAGAAAAACCAATAATTGCATTTAAAGGTGTTCTAAGCTCATGGCTCATATTGGCAAGAAACCTTGTTTTAGATGCATAAGCAGTTTCAGCTGCTTCTTTTGCCTCTCTTAAGGCTTTTTCATGATTTTTAATTTCTGTTATATCTTGCATAATTCCAAATAGAGCTTTTACCTTACCCGTTTCTTTTTCTATTTTACAGCGTCCTTCACAGCGTATATATTTTTGTTCACCCGTATTTGGGACTTTAATGCTAAATTCCAAAACACAATCAACTGCTTTCATTATAGAGCGGCGAAAACATTTTATAATTTTATGTGAATCTTCGTTTCCCATCAAAGAACGCAAATTTTCTATACTAGGTTCAAATTTATCTTTTTTAACACCAAAAATATTAAAAAGATTATCTGACCAATCAATATGGTTATCTCTAACCACCCAATACCAATGTCCCATACGACCGATTTTTTGTGCCTCTGATAGCTGTTTTTCACGATATTGTAGTTCAGCCTCATGCTGTTTTAGGTCAGTAATATCGCTTCCGATAATATATATATGCCCACCAACAGATTTTTGTATCCATTCAATCCAGCGATAACCGCCGTCTTTACATCTAGCGCGACATTGAAAGTCAATGCGTTTTTCTTCATTTTCTTTAACAACTGTAAGTTTATTCATCTCTAGACAAACATATTCTCTGTCATCTGGGTGAATAAGGTCAATAAAGGGAATTTGTCTTAAATCTTCATCAGTATAGCCAAGCACACGATTAAATGAATAATTCACCCTAACAAAAGAGCCATCACGGCGATATACAGCTAACAAATCATTTGATAGATTCAAAAAATGTCTAAGTTCCCCATCATCTTGTGAAATATTTTGAACCATTTGAACAGAGCCTAAATCACTATTTTGTTGTGATGGAGAAACTTTAGCTGCAAATTTTAATCTGCTAGCAATATCAGCTAGTTCATATGCTGTTTTTTGATATTTACTGTCTTCACCTTCGTTTTTAGAGAAATCCTGTTCAGGCTCAAACAAAAAAACTGTATAAAAACGACCGTCAGGCAATTTAATTTTATCAATTCTAGAATTTATAATTAAAGGGTCGCGTCCTTGTCTTTGTAGGGCAACTTCATAAATTCCCGATTCGGTTTCTGTAATATTTTCAGGTATTTTTTCACTTCCAGAAATAATATTTACAATTCTATCAATTGGATAAGATATCACATCGTCAGATTTCTTACCTAAATTCCAAATAAGTGCAGGGCTTGCAAAAATCACATCACCGGCTTCGTTAATAACACAACGCATTTGTTCACGTTGTTCCACAATATTTTCTGACAATGTATCTATTATTTTAGACATCAATTAAGACCTTAAAATTATAAATTTGTACTTTTTGTACTTCTATAAATATTTTACCTAATCGCGAGATTATGACAGAAAATGTTAAAAAAATCCAGTTTTTTTATATTTTTTCTTTAAAACCACTATTTATAATTGATGCCAGTTTTTCAACGGCTAGTTTTCCATCACTGCCTTTAGCGGTTATCTTTATTTTATCTCCCTTAACAGCGCCAATGGTCAACATAGATAAAATAGAGGTTGCACAGGCTTTTTTGCCGTCTTTTTCAATTAAAATTTCACAATTTGGATATTGTTCTTTAAATTTGAATATTAAGGCTGCTACTCTAGCGTGCATACCTTTATCATTTACCAGCGTTACTATTTTTGAAAAATTTTTATCCGACATTTTCTAACAGAGCCGATGAGGCATGTATATATTTTCTCCCAGCATCTCTAGCTTTTATTATTATATCTTTCATATTACCATTACCTCTAATAGAAAGCAGTTCAATTAAAAGTGGTAAATTTATCCCCGCCAGTGTTTCTATATCGTCATCTTGGGTAATTGATATTGCAATATTTGATGCTGTTCCCCCAAACATATCAGTTAAAACTATTACTCCTTTACCATTATTTGCCTTGGCAACTTTTTTTAAAAGCTCATCTCTTTTTTCTTCTATATTATCATTTTCAGCAATACATACAGTTTCTAAATATTTCTGTTCCCCAGTTATTTGTTTAGCAACCTTTACAAATTCTTCTGCAAGCTGCCCATGTGTAACAATAACTAAACCTATCATAATAAAAACCTTTCACTGCTTTGATATTGATTATTTCAAATTTAAGTTTTTTTTAGTTTATTTGCAAGCTTGAAAAAAAATAGAAATCGTATATCTTTAAATTTCTGGTAAAATAAAATTTTTGGGGATTTAATTTAAGTGATAGCAAAAACTAAAAAGAAAGCAAAAGCCAAAAAGGCAAGTAAAATATCTAAAAAGCAACTTTTATCTTTTTACAAAGATATGCTCTTAATTCGTCGTTTTGAAGAAAAGTCAGGTCAGCTATATGGAATGGGCTTAATTGGGGGCTT
>JALTWL010000274.1 GCA_027047045.1 Micavibrio sp. | reverse complement strand
TAATTGCCTTGCCCTGTACAAGCTTTAGCCCAGCCTCTAATATTTCCCATTTTGAGCTATCAATCATAATTGGCAATTTTGCAATATCAGGCTCGCTTGCAATTAGATTTAAAAAAATGGTCATAGCCTCTTTGCTGTTAAGCATGGCATCGTCCATATTAATGTCAATTATCTGCGCGCCATTTTCAACTTGGGCAAGGGCGATTTCTAATGCTGTTTCATAATTTCCATCTTGTATCAGTCTTTTAAATTTAGCAGAGCCCGCAACATTTGTTCGCTCACCCACATTGACAAATAAGCTGTCCTTATCAATATTTAGAGGCTCTAATCCCGCAAGGCGACAAGCAGGCTTTATTTTTGGAATTTGTCTAGGCTGGTATTTTTGCACAATATCGGCAATGGCTTTGATATGCTCAGGCGTAGAGCCACAACAGCCACCAATAATATTTAAATATCCACCTTTTGCCCAATTTTCTATTTCTTCTGCCATTTGCTCTGGGCTTTCATCATACTTGCCAAATTCATTTGGTAGCCCCGCATTTGGATGAGCGGACACGTAATATTCAGAAATTTTTGCAAGCTCAGAAAGTGGTGCTTTCATATCTTTTGGACCAAAAGCGCAATTAAGCCCAACAGATATTGGATTTGCATGACGCACAGAATTATAAAAAGCCTCAATACTTTGCCCTGTTAGCGTCCTGCCCGACTTATCGGTAATTGTAACAGAAAGCATAATTGGCGCGTTAAAATCAAGCGCTGCAAATATTGCCGCTTTTGCATTCAAAGTATCAAATATGGTCTCAATTAAAATAATATCAGCACCACCCGCAAGCAAAGCCTCAATAGAATCTGAATATGTTGCAACAAGTTCATCAAAATGCAAATTCCGCTCAGCTGGATTATTCACATCTGGTGAAATTGAACAAGTTCGATTAGTTGGGCCTAAAACTCCTGCAACAAAACGTGGCTTGTTAGGGCTTGAGAATTTATCTGCTGCCGCTCGCGCTAATTTTGCGCTTTGAAAATTTAGCTCATAGCATAAATCTTCCATACCATAATCTGCCATAGATATGCGGTTAGCATTAAAACTATTAGTTTCAATTATATCTGCACCAGCTTTTAAATAAGCCTCATGAATATCTTGAATTATTTGTGGCTGTGTAATGCTAAGCAGGTCATTGTTGCCTTTTAAATCAAACTGCCAGTCTTTAAAACGCTCCCCCCTATATGAGTTTTCATCTAAAGAATATTTTTGTATCATGGTACCCATCGCACCATCTAAAATTAAAATTTTATGTTTGATTATATCAGTTATTTTTTTTTGCATTTGATTTTATTGGTTAATTTTTACAAATTTAAACTATATTAGATATTAACATACTTGCATATATAAATATTCTAATTTAAGCTAGCCTTTTATTTGTAAGGGTAAAATTAAATATGAGTAAAATTAACAAAAAATCCAAAAAAACACGCCTAACTATTAAAGATATAGCCAAATTTAAGGCAAATGATAAAGCTATGGTTTGTTTAACTGCATATACCGCACCAATGGCTAAAATTTTAGATAAATATGTTGACTTAATGTTAGTTGGTGATAGCGTCGGTATGGTTTTATATGGTATGGAAAGCACGCTTGGAGTTAGCCTAAATATGATGATAAATCATGGCAAAGCGGTTGTGCGCGCCTCTAGCCATGCATTTATTGTGGTTGATATGCCATTTGGCAGTTATGAGCAAAATAAAGAGCAAGCATTTAAAAATGCTGCTAAAATAATGAGCAAAACAGGCTGCCAAGCAGTTAAACTGGAAGGTGGCTCTGAGATGGTAACTACGATTGAGTTTTTAAGTAAGAGGGGTATTCCAGTTATGGCGCATGTTGGACTTACCCCACAATCAGTCAATGCAATCGGTGGATATAAAACACGTGGAAGAACTAAAGATGAAGCAGAGCGTATCTTAAAAGACGCAATTGCGGTTAGCAAAGCAGGCGCTTTTGCAGTTGTAATTGAAGGCACAGCAGAGCCACTTGCAAAAGAAATCACAGAGGAGGTAGATATACCAACAATTGGCATTGGCGCATCTGTTGCTTGCGATGGGC
>JALTWL010000273.1 GCA_027047045.1 Micavibrio sp. | reverse complement strand
GATAGGCTTCAACCAAGTGATTGTCTATGCCTCTAGCCTGTTTAAAGGCCTCTGCTACGGCAGATTTAGTAATTTCGTTAAAAGCAACTCGCTTTAATTCTATTTTACCCAGCAGTTTTTTTTCCTTTAATATTTCGGCTAGATGCCAAGATATAGCTTCTCCTTCTCTATCGGGGTCGGTTGCCAGATATACAGTTTTTGCAGATTTTGCAAGTTTTATAATCTCACTTAGTTGTTTTTTTGCTCTATCACTGACTTGCCAATCCATAGCAAAATCTTCATCAGGGCGAACAGAGCCGTCTTTTGGCGGCAAATCGCGAACATGTCCAATACTGGCGATTACTTTAAAATCTTTGCCTAAATATTTATTGATAGTCTTTGCTTTGGCAGGAGATTCCACTATTACTAAATTTGTAGCTGTCATTTAACTTCCTTAAAAATTTAAAAAAACGAATCATTATAAGTTATATAAGATTTACTCTATTTCCGCTATGTCTTTCAAGTCTTCCTGCGATTTCTAACTCTAAAATACTTGAAAGCACCAATGCAATAGGTAAATCGCAACTACGAATAATTTCATCAACATGCACAGGTGTTGTTGTTAATTGTGACATAATTCTATCTATTGCTTCTTCTTGCTCTATAGCATCTTCAACATTATTAATTAAATTAAGGCTAGCCCCAACATTACAGCCTGTCATATCAAATTCTGCTGTTTGTTCCGCAATTGGATGTAGTCTAAGGCTGTTTAATACATTTACTACATCATTTGCATGTACAACTAAATGAGCGGAATTTTCTTGCAGTAATTTATTTGTACCGCTTGCCCTTGGGTCAAGAGGTGAGCCTGGAATAGCAAATAATTCTCTATTTTGTTCAAGTGCCATTCTAGCTGTGATAAGTGAGCCAGATTTAATACTAGCCTCCACTACAAGACAGCCCAAGGAAATTCCTGATATTATTCTATTTCTTTTAGGAAAATGTCTTGCTTGTGGTTGAGTGCTAAATGGGCTTTCAGCAACAATTACGCCCTCAGCTGCGATTTTAGCATATAGTTTTTCATTTTCTTTAGGATATATAACATCAATTCCACCAGCAATAACAGCAATTGTACCAGTTGTAATACTTGCCTCATGCACACAAGTATCAATTCCTCTTGCTAGTCCTGATACTATTTTATAGCCAGCTTCACCGACATATTTAGCAATATTCGTTGCCATTTTACGCCCGTTAATAGAGGCATTTCTAGTGCCAACTATCGCAAGGGCTTTATCATTGAAAATATCAACCCGCCCAAGGACAGTGATTACTGGGGGCGCATCTTCTATTTGTTTTAATAAGTAAGGATATTCATCTTCACATTTAGCAATGATTTTAGCGCCATATTTTTCAGTTAGTTCAATTTCTTTTTCAATTTCTTCGATAGGTGCTGCAAGCAGAGGTTTTTTCCTACCACCCTTTGCTGCCATTTCAGGTAAAGCCTGCAATGCTGATTCAGCACTGCCAAATCTAGCAATTAATTTATCAAAAGTAATAGGTCCAATATTTTCAGTCCTAATCAAACGTAACCAGTTTAGCTTTTCTTTATCAGATAGTTTTTTACTGGAATTAGCATTGCCAGACATAAATAAATCTTGCTGTTCTGTTTCTTTAAATCCTATATTGGTACTAGGTCTTGCTACTTTTTCCAATCTTTGCCTCCTCACCTCTGATGAGGCGACTTATATTTTCATGATGTTTTAACCATACCAAAAAAGCAGCCATAAATACAATTACAACCACAAATAAATCTTCTTTTCCAACAAAAAAAGTTAAAATCGGTGCAAAAAAGATAGCAACTAAGGCGGCTAAAGATGAATATCTAAACATAAAGGCTGTTGCCAACCAAATTGCACATACAAAGCCACCAACTGCTGGATTCAAAGCTAAAAGCCCGCCAAGCATTGTCGCAACACCCTTGCCACCTTTAAATTTAAGCCATATAGGAAACATATGCCCAAGTACAGCACCAAGTAGAGCGATTGCCACATACGGTGAACAAGCATAGCTAGCCACAATAACGGGAGCAGCCCCTTTCGAAGCATCTGCTAGCAATGTAAGTAAAGCCCATTTTTTACC
>JALTWL010000272.1 GCA_027047045.1 Micavibrio sp. | reverse complement strand
GTTGCTGGCTCTTTTGCATATACATCTATTGCTGCACCCGCTACATGTCCACTATCAAGTGCTGCTTTTAAATCTTCTTCAACAACTAAAGCACCTCTTGCACAATTGATTAAGATAACTCCCTTTTTTGTCTTTGCTAAAAACTCAGAATTGACCATATTTTTGGTTTTCTCTGTTGCAGGCGTATGCAAACTTATATAATCAGCCCTTGCAAGCAGGTCATCTAGCTTATCTAATTTTTCAATACCAAGTTCCGTTGCCTGCTCATCTGAGAGATATGGGTCATATGCGATAACCTTCATTTGTAAGCCTAGAGCACGACTTGCAACAATTTTACCTATATTTCCACAACCGATAATTCCAAGTATTTTACCATATAGCTCACGCCCCATAAATTTTGATTTTTCCCATTTGCCTGCGTGGGTAGAGGCATTTGCCTGCGGTATATGACGACTAATTGCAAATATCATAGCAATTGTGTGTTCTGCTGTGGTAATTGCATTACCAAAGGGAGTATTCATAACAACAATACCTGCATGCGTTGCCGATTCTTTGTCAATATTATCTGTGCCTATACCAGCTCTACCGATTACCTTTAATTTTTTTGCTGACTCTATAATATCTGGTGTAACCGTGGTAGCTGAGCGAATAGCAAGCCCGTCGTAATTTGCAATTTTAGATTTTAATTCTTCCTTACTTAGGTTTGGTAGAAAATCAACTTCAACACCACGCTGCTTGAATATTTCAACCGCTCTATTGCTCATTTTATCGCTTATAAGTACTTTGACCGCGCTCATGCCACACACTCCTTTAACTTGCTGTCATATTGTTTTTTAGCTTCTATATACGCCCAGTTTAGCCAGTTTAAAAATAGCCCAATATCTTCTTTTTCAACTGTGCCACCACCCCAAATCCTAAAACCTGGTACAGAATCTCTATGATTTGCAAAATCGTAGCCAACCGCTTCATCTTCTAATATTTTTTGCACTTCTTTTACAATTTCCCACTGCACGTCTAACGGAAAATTCAAAAACCAACTATCAACCACCTTCAAGCAAATGCTAGTACACGACCTTATATCCTTTGTTACTGGTAGAAAATCAATCCAGTCATTTTTAGCAACCCAATTCTCAACTATTGCTAAATTTTCTTCACTTCTCATTTGAATAGAATTTTCTTTTGCCCAGTTCAACGCAACAAGACAATCTTCAACCGCTAGCATTGACGGGGTATTGATAGTTTTACCCTCAAAAACTCCTTTCATAAATTTACCGTTTTTAGTTAGGCGAAAAATTTTAGGAAGAGGTCTTTTAGGTCTAAAGCTCTCCAATCTTGCAATTGCCCTTGGTGACAAGGCAATCATACCGTGTCCTGCCTCTCCTCCTAGTACCTTTTGCCAAGACCAAGTAACAACATCTAATTTATCCCAAGGAAGTTCCATAGCAAATACTGCAGAAGTTGCATCACAAATAGTAACTCCTTTTCTATCTGTGGCTATCCAATCACCGTTTGGAACTTTAACACCTGAGGTTGTGCCATTCCAAGTAAAAACAATATCTCTATTGCTATCAACAGTGTCTAAATCAGCTATCTCCCCAAAATCAGCTTCAAATACTCTAACATCTCTTAGACGCAACTGGGATAAAATATCAACAACCCATATTTTACCAAATACCTCCCAAGCAAGCACATCAACACCACGCTCACCAAGTAAATTCCACAAAGCCATTTCAACTGCTCCCGTATCAGAGGCGGGAACTATAGCAAGCTCATAGTTATCTGGAATATTTAAAATCTCTCTTGAAAGTGCTAGAACTTCTTGCAATTTTTTTAATTGAGATTTTGCTCTGTGCGAACGCCCTGCCTCAAAATTTTTTAAAACATCTAAGCTCCAATTAGGCATCTTAGCGCAAGGCCCAGATGAAAAATAAGGACGCGCAGGTCTTTTAATAGGCTTGTTATTTTCTTTCATTATATGTAACCTCAATTAAGTTAGTTTTTTAACTAGAAAAGTTTATTCTGATAGAAATACAAGTGCAATAAATAAAAAATAAAAAAATGGCTCATATATTAACTTTAATTGCTTCTAAAAATATTCAAATTACAAATGATATTTTGGATA
>JALTWL010000271.1 GCA_027047045.1 Micavibrio sp. | reverse complement strand
CTCATAGGCATATGCGAAGGGTTTAATCACTTTAATTTTTACTTTTTTCATTTATCTGTCGCTCCATTTTTAAAGATTGAGAGGGGAAAAGATTTCCCCCTCTCTTATTTGTGTGTAGTTGTAAGGCCTTTAAGAAGTAAAGCCTTGGGAAGTTAGATAATCAAAAAGAGTTAAACTGCGAATTTTAGCAATTTAATCGCCTCAAAATTAACCACATCGCCACCAACACGTTTAGTTGTGTAGAATTTTACAAATGGCTTTGTTGTTAGGTTATCACGCAAAATATGTATGCCTTGCCTATCAACAATTTGATAACCTGCGTTAAAATCACCAAATGCAATAGAAAGACTATCAGCAGCAATTGCTGGCATATCTTCGGCCTCTACCACATCAAAGCCAAGTAGAGTTCCGCCTTGCTTAGTTTGAAAATCTGGTGTCCAAAGATAATTACCATTGCCATCTTTTAGCTTTCTGACTTCAGCCAAGGTTGACCTTTTCATCATAAATACGGCATTTTCTCTATATCTTGCCTTTAGGCTATAGACCATATTTATAATAGCATCACCTGGGTTGGTCGCGGCAAATGCACCTGCTGCACCAGTGCTTGTTTGCTCAATTACCCCAAAGTTAGTAGAGCTTGGCACGCCCACAGGATAAGTTAAAAAGCCAGTTGGCTTATTTGTTCCATCACCATTTACAAAAGCACTATTTTCCATGCGTGATAACTTATCGGCAATTTTTGTTGCTAGCCATTCTTCAACATTGAACTGTGCGTCATCTAGCAATTTTTGGGTTGCTCTTGGCTCTGCATATTGCTCATGCACTGGAATTGTATATTGCCCGATTTGCGGAGTTGCAGTTTCTGTTCTTGCATCAGTTTCACCGACCCAACCAGTTGTTGCCTCATCTAAGTCGCGTGTTCCCTCTAGCCTGTCAGTGCCAACAGTTACAATATTTGCAACTTGTCGCATTGGGGAGGTTTCTTGTATTAGCTGAATAATTCTGCCAGATGTATCTGGTGTTACTAAATATCCTCCATCAGGGTCAGAGCCAACACTCAAAGCTTTAATTTCTTCAATTGGAGAGCCTGCATTATTTTTACGAATATAATTCCAAAATGCCCCCTTGTAAGAGCGATATTCATCAATATCAATTTTAGAGCTTTTAACCTCAACAGCAAAGCGTTCTGCTTCTTTATATTCACTGCCATTTAAAGAGCCATAAGGGCTACGGTTAATAGCAACCTCAATTGCTTCTGCTCTTTTTTTAGCGCTCTCAGCTGCCATTTTTGCCCTTTCTATTTCAGTATTTAGCCTGTCAACTTTCATCTCTGTTAAAGGGTCGGCTGTGCCTTTATTTTCTATTTCACGCAATCTTTGGTCATTTGCCTCTTTAAAGCTGCAAAATGCTTGCTCTAATTCATTTATTGCTGTTTTTACTTCTTCTCGCATTTTTAAAGTTTCCTTTCAGTTAAATTTTTAAATAGTTAGTTCCCGCAGCCTTTTTGCCAAATTTGACAAAAGAGCAACATCTGACATGGAATTGTCATCTGCCATCGCATCACGCGGAGCAATAATTGAACGATAACCACAAGCAATTATGCTTTTGGCCTGTTTGCGGCTAAAGCCTGCATCACGCAAGTAAGCCTCAAATTCTCTAATTTCTGGTAGTCTGCCATTGCTAAGGGCTGTTTTGACGGCTGATATTCTTGCGCTATCTAAGGCTGGAAAAGTAACAATAGAAATCTCCAACAAATCAAGTTGCATAAGAGTTCTAACACCGCTTACAGGGTCAATTTCAGAGTCAATAGTCTTAAAGCCAATAGAAAGCCCAGTTAGCGCATTTTCTGCCATAAGTCTGTAGGCTTGCTTTGCTCTTGCTATATCATCAACAAAAAGCTCACCCTTAACAAACAGCCCCTTTTTATCTTCTCTAATTTCTCTAAAAACACCAATTGGCTCTTTTATGTCATGTTGCCATAAAAGTGGAGGCATTCTGCCAGTTTTTTTGTGCTTTTGCAAACTAACAGAAAAAGCATTTGGCGCCACTCTATCTTTGACATTGTCAATATCATGAAAAACAGAGGCATAGCCTTCAAAAACGCCTGTTTCTGCTAAATTTTGTAGAGCTAAATTTGAATTTAAAAATTGTGAGTTCATAACTTTATATCCTTGAAAATAGTTTTTATCTACCGTTTAAAATTGGTCTGATACCATAGGTGGACTCCATAGTTTGAAAAATTCTTGAGCCTGAATTGGCAAGCGATTTTGCCACCATATTGTCAACCATAATTTCTAGCTCACGAATACCATTTGAGTTTTGCTTTTCTCTAACACTAATGTCTGCACCTGCATTATTGATAACATTGACATTTATTTTTGTTGCTGTACCTGCTTTCCCCGCTATTTTTTCGTTTGGGATAATTTGCCCGCCCGCTCTGCCTGTAAGCAGTAATTCTGGGCCTCTTTCACCAACAATGAATGCTTGCCCAGCGCCAACAGAGCCACCACTTGCCCTAAATCCCAAGAGTGAGCCTGCAAAATCAAATAGCCCACCTAAAATACCACCATTTTTTTTAGATGATTTTGTCTGTAAAATATCAGGAACACCAACCGTTGGTGGAATTTTGATATTTTTAACCATTGTTTGTAGTAAATCTTCTAGCAGCGATGCTAGTTCTTTTTTAAGAGCATCTTTTGCGCTTTTTGTTCCCTTTGATAGCTTAAAAAGAGAGTTCGTCAGCTCCTTTATGCCTCTGTTAGACAATTTTTCCATTGCCCCCGTCATATCATATATATTTTTGCTAGCCGAGGCGATTACAGCTGTTTTTTGTTGTAAATCACGACTAAGAGAATTTTTTAGCGAGCTGTCCCTTGCCAACGGTTCACTAATATTGTTCTTTATATATTCTTTTAGCGCCGCTTGCACTTCAGTCGCAACGCCATCATTGATAATGGTGTTCATAAATTCTCTCCTAAAAAATTGATTTTACGTTTAAGCTCTACTGCCAAGCGAGCGACAAGCAATCGGAATAGTATTACCAGTTAAACATAACTCTAAAAAAACTATCATTTGGGCTTGATATATATTTATACCATCTTTTAACAACTTATTTCCCAATTCTTGATAATCATATGAATTGCCAGCCTCTGCCAACATCATATGTATTAAGGTTATAACTTCGGATATTTTCCATTTGCCATTTTTGAACCTATCCAACAGCTCTGGAATTGCGCCAACTTCATCTTCTATTTGACAAATTAAAGACAGACTTGGCTTTATGATGTTTTTTCCACTACCTATATTTAAATTTATACAATTTTTATTTTGCATTGCTCTTTACTCCAGTTTATAACCATCAATATTTATGATTGTGTAAATATAATATATAAAAACATCTATTCAACTACAGATTCTTGTAGGTTTTAGGCTGTGCATAGTAATTTACTTACAAATATAACTACTATACATTTGCAAGTAACTATATAAGAGCTCTTAATATTATACTGTAGTATAACACTCGCATCACACACCGTTTTACATAATCTTAAATGCGGCAGAGTATATTTAAATTAACCATCTAAATAATTTTAAATGCGCCCACAGCTATATCTTATCTCCGCCATCTATTGGAGCAAGACCAACAGCTGCTCTTTTTTCATTTATCGTCATAAAGTCAACATTAGTAAGCCTTGTCCATATTTTCTCTCGCCTTGGGGAAAGGGCATCAATCGCGTCAATATCATAACTCAACGCCAAATCATCACCAAAAATAGGCACAAGCCAGTTATTAAGTTCATTTTTCACATGCTCTAGCAAAGGAAGTACCACATCATCATAAAGAGCAAGCCTTGCCTGTTCAAAATTAGCATAAGTAAGTGAACCTTCAACCCCAACTAACTGTGGAGGTATATTATAAGCAAGGGCAATTTCCCTTGCTGATACATCTTTTCCCGCAAGCCAATCCATATCTTTTGGAGAAAGCGCCATTTCTCGCCAATCAAGTCCACCTTCTAAGACTAAAGGTCTGCCCGAATTGTTAGAGCCTGCATAATATTCTTCTAGCTCATCTTTTAATCTTTGCCTTTGTTCGTCATTTAAAATTGAAGTTACATCATCATTTGGTGGGCTATAAACTAAAGCTCCGCTTGGTCTGCCACTATTTTGTAATAGCGAAGTATTCCATTTTGCAGCCTCATTATGTTGGTCTATGCTGTAAGCTGCGGCCTCTAATGGACTCATACCATACCAATCATCAAGTGGATGAAAAGATTTAATATGTAGTAATTTTGCTTTGCCAGTTATTCTATCAACCTTAAAATCTATATGTTTTCCATTTACACTATAACGGTAGCTTTCTGGGACTCCGCTTTTGCCTGCAATTACTTGTATTCTATCTGGTCTTAAAACCCAAAGTTCTGCTGGCAGCTCACCATCAACGCCAACAGCCTCTATATAACTATTACCAGAAATCAAATAAAAACCGTATAGAGCTTCTAAAAGCTCACTTCCACTTTGCATAGGATTTGGCCTTCCCAGAAGTTCCAAAAGCGGGTGCTCAAATAATTTTTGCTTTGCCCCTTCTCTGCCTTTAAATAATGTCCAAGGCACAGATGCCGCATTTTGTGCAATTAGCCTAATACATCTATAGGCAACCACATTTTTTTTGAAACCTTCTTCAGCAAGCGCATCATATCTTCTTGGTGTAAATCTTGGTTGCCCCTGTTCAAATTGCACCAATAATGGTGCTGTCCTACTTGCTTTGGTTTCTTGATTTTTATTTGTACCACTGCCCCATAATTTTGCAACTGATTTTGCAAATCCCATAATAAAACCTCATTTATATATTTTTGGATAAAGATAAAATTAAAGACGATACATTTTATGCATCGCCTATATATTATTTGTTTAATCTGATTCTGTTTTTAGAGCCAATTTCCTACTCTGATAATAACTGTAAATAAATATTCCCCAGCCGTCAAGCAAAAAATTGCCAAAATGTAAATTTTTTTCACTTTTCTTTATTTTTACTATTATAACTTACTAAAAATACAAGTAGAAATTATCTAGATAGTGATTTGAATTTTGCCAATTTCTTTTTTTCTCTTTTATCTTTGCCAAGGGCAACTATCATATCACCCCAAACATTCAAAGAAGTTTGCATCATATCAAATAATCTATCCATTGGTAGTACTGCTTCGTACATTTTTTTAACTTGCATATTGGTTAAATCCAACTTATGGAGCACAGGGTCAAGCAAAGTAATATTTGATGCTGGCGCCCCAGGTGCACCGAATGCAGTTGCAAGCACAATTGCAAAAATTTCGACCTGTTTTGCCATATCTAATTCTTGCCCAAACATAACAGAGGCAGCTGCCGCTGTTGTACCAAGATAAAGAGCAGTTCCCATCATATTAAAATTAGCCCCAAGAGGCACAACTGAGCTTGCTGTTTTTTCTGATACTCCCATCTTTTTTAAATTTTCTTTAGTAACTGGCATTGTTGCCGCACTAGATGAAATACCAAAAGCAGTACCTACCGTATTAAAAATAGCCTTCATTTCTTTTTTACGGCAACCATATAAATAAGATGCTGTCCCCAAAGCAGCCGCAGCTGTACCCATCGCGGCAAGTACAACTGTGTAATATCCACCAAATGCAGCAAAATCCCCTGCATTACCAGTGGCAGCTGTATTGCCTAGCATTAAAAATATTGCAGGAATACCTAAATAATTCATATAAGCGCTAAAAGCACTATCGGTTTTTGAGGCAATCTTATTTGTAAAATCACCAACCTTTTTAATTACTGGATTGGTATATTTATTAAATATGATTTTCATCATGCCTTTTTTTATTCGCTTGCCTATTTTTTCTTTTGGAATATTTTTATCTTTTTTTATCATCTCAGATTTTGCTGTTTTATAAATACCAGCAAAAGCAGCAAAAGCAACAATACCATGTAAAATATATTCAGTTGGTCTAAATCCTGTTGCGCTTAGAGTTGTTGGCGCATTCATAGCTGCGTCTGATACTTGGCTCACATCCATTGGGGTCAACATACCAGAGAGAAGTCCAACAACCCCCAAACTAATTGCAAAACCCGCAGCCATAGTTCCTGCGAATCTTCCCAAAGTACCAGCCTCTTGCATTAAATTTTTTTCTGAAAAAGCCTTAAATATATTCAAAGAAATAAAAGGCACTGCAATATATGGTAGAGCCCCAAAAAATGCTGATGGGATATTGCTAAAAGCAGGCATAGTTTCCATTAAATTCATACCCGCCAAGCCCGTTATCAGCCCAGCTGCTGCTGCCACCAAAAAACGGAAATCTTTTAGAACACCAAGCATTGTCTTTGGTTTTGCACCTACTTTTAGTGCTTTTTCTACTGAGTTGAATTCTATTCCATTTTTGTAACAATATTTTTCAAATTTATTTATATCTTGAATAATTTCGCTAATTGGTTCTTGCTTAGAAAAAATAATAAAAGCTTTTTTTAGGTAACCCTGTTCCTTTTTTGCCACTTCTTGTAATTCTTTTAATTGTTTTTCTAATTTTTCTGCATCAATTAGACCTTGCTGTACAGCATCTATAAATTCTTTTTGACTAAGCAGTGTTTTTTGCTTTTTAAAGCTCGTAAATTCAACTTTACTTGTATCTATACCTTGAACTTTAACTTCTTTTAAAATACTGGTAAATTCACTAACTGACAAAGCCTCTTTGCCAGACTTTATGGCTGAGATTCTATCTTCTATATCTATATTGTTATTTGCTGCCTTATTTAGAATGTCTGTTACGATTTTTTCTTGGTGCTTATTACTAAGTAAAATATCCAATATTTGAACAGCTGTGTTTTTATTTTTGCTAAGAAAACTACTTGTATTTAAGCCTTTCATATTTCAAAGCCCTCCAACCAAAAAAAAATTAACCTATTATTAACTTATACATTTTTTATGATTATGTCAAGTATTTTTACGTAAAATACTTTTGCTTTGCCTAATGGGCAAAAATTACTGCATAATACAAGTTGTTTTTTTGTCTAAAAAATTCAAGGAAAGTAAAAAACAAATGAAAGAAGAAGCGGTAATTGCTTATTTAGAAAATAATTCTGATTTTTTTATAAAAAACCCAGAAATACTGGAAAAAATACAAATACCTAAGCGAAAAATTGCCTCTGAAGGGGTGGCTGATTTTCAAAAATTCATGGTTGAAAAATATAAAAAAGACAGGGATGAGGCGGTTAATATTCAAAATAAGCTAATTTCTGTTACAAGAACAAATATGGATATATATGACCGTATTCAAACAGCTGTTCTTAGTCTTTTAGAGGCAAGAAGTTTTGAAGAATTCATAGAAATAGTCACTCATGACTTCGCAGTAATTATGGGAGTTGATGTTGTATCTTTGGTAATTGAGGCAAATGAGCCTAACATTCATCATGTTCATTTAAGAGGGGTTAAGGTAAGTGCTCCTGGTTTTCTTGAAAAATGGCTGCGTGATGGTGACGGTCTACTGCAAGATAATATTATCGGCTCTGAGGAAATATTTGGTCCTGCCGCAGGACTTGTTAAAAGCCAAGCCTTAATAAAGCTACAAGTTGGCTCAAATACTCCTCTTGGTTTGATTGCTTTTGGCTCTAGAAATCCAGACATGTTCCATCATGAACAAGCAATTGACCATATAGGTTTTTTAGCAGAAGTCGTTGAAAGGTGTATTCGTCTATGGTTGAAAATACCAGCATAACTGTACCAAATGAACAATTTTATTTAAAAATTGCGTCACTGGGTGAGGCTGACTTAAAAGATAAAATACTCAAATGGCAAAGATATTTGCAATCTGAAAAAATGCTCTCTACTCATAGTTTGCGGGCATATTTTAATGATATGCGTTTTTTTCTATTATTCCTTACTGAACATTTAGGCACAAAACCTTCTTTGAATATTTTAGCTGATTTAAAAATAACTGATTTTAGGGCTTGGCTTGCAAAAATGGCTATTTATCAAAAAAATATTGATACTAGCCGAAGGCGGGCGCTAGCAAGCATCAGAAGCTTTTTTACATGGCTAGACGGGCAAGGATATATGCACAATCCTGCTATTTTTCATGTTAAAAATCCAAAAATAAGCAAAAAACTCCCAAAAACACTAAGCCCCAAACAAACAAAGGAAGTAATTGATGCCATAGAAAATATCAATAAAGAAAAAAACAATGATAACACCGATGATGATGATAATAATCAAAAATCTAAAAAGAAAAAAATAGATGAATGGATAAAAGTTAGAAATAAAGCAATCATTATGCTACTTTACGGTAGCGGGCTTAGAATAAGTGAGGCGGTTGCTCTTAATATCTCCGCAATCCCTCCCTTTGATGAAAAAAAGAAATATTTAGTTATTAGAATTACAGGTAAAGGTAATAAAGAAAGAGAAATTCCAGTAATTCCATATGTTTGGCAAGAAATAATTAGATATATGGATTTATGCCCTCATATTAGCGCTGATAAAAATACCCCTCTATTTTATGGTACAAGAGGTAAAAGACTTCATAGCGGTATAGTTAGAAAATTTCTACAAGATTTAAGATATGATTTAGGCATACCAAATCATGCCTCCCCCCATGCTTTTAGACATAGTTTTGCAACTCACTTACTAGAAAATGGTGTTAATCTTAGAATAATACAAGAGCTTTTAGGGCATAGTTCTTTAAAAACCACACAAAAATATACTGAAATTACCGATAAACATTTACTTGAAGTATATCAAAATTGCCACCCACGCTATAAATTAAAAAAATAACTTTGACAAAAAATACTATTTAGGTTTATGTTATAGCTGATTTTTTATTGGCGCGATGGCAGAGAGGCTATGCAGCGGATTGCAAATCCGTGTACGCCGGTTCGAATCCGGCTCGTGCCTCCAAAAAATGTTTTTTAGGTAAAAATAAAATTGACAAACCTCTAATAACTTTGTTATTTATTTTTATCTGACTTGATGTTCCCCGGTAGCTCAGTGGTAGAGCAGTTGACTGTTAATCAATTGGCCGCTGGTTCGAATCCGGCCCGGGGAGCCATCGCTTTATTCTAATTAATTCCACAACATATTTAGAAAATGATTTTGTGAGCTTTAGCTAAATACGTACATTGATGTAAAATGAAGCCATTAAAAATTCTAGCGAAACCTAATATCTTCTCCACATTCAACCACTATAGAAAAAGATAATATGTACCATAAAGCAGTCCATACAGCCCACATACGTGGTTTTGTGTATAGGGTATTTTCCATCCCAAATATGCCGATTGTCTTATCAAAAATGGTGGTTAGAACGCATTACACGGGACGGATTAAAAACCGATGGGGCAAATAAGAATTTTCTTCATATGAAGGATATACTAGAGAAAGTTTTCCTTGCTCTAGATATAGAGCCAGCTGTTGATGCCGAAACTTTATTTGCTAAAATCAAACTTCAAAACACTGATGATAGCCGCAAACCATATGATGCTGAGTATGTACAAAAAGTGTTTTTAAACAGCGATGCTCTAAATGGGCTTAATGATGAAGCAAGAGCTCTAATTTATATAATGGCTGATACTGGGGCTAGAGTTTCTGAAATAACTGGTCTGATGCCAGAAGATATTAAGCTAGGTACAACTATCCCATATATTCATATACGTAGTAACAAACGTGGAGGATTAAAGACTCCACACTCTGATAGGCAAATTCAACTTGTTGGAGCGGCTTTATACGGCATAAAAATGTTCCCTAAAGGCATAACAAGATATTCAACGGCTGATACTGCTTCAACACTAATTAACAAGTATCTTCGTACCCACAATCTAAACCCCATGGACGGCAATTCTTTATATTCTCTACGCCATACTTTCAAAGACCGCCTGCGTGATGTGCAAGCACCTGAAGAAGTTATTGATAATCTAATGGGGCATAAATCTAGAGGCCCCAAATACGGCCGTGGGCATATCTTAGAAACAAAGCTAGAATGGCTTAATAAGAGGTGGTACCAAAAAATCAGACCACGCGCTAAGGTATTATCCATAACCTTAAAAAGAGTTGGGATAACAAATAATGACAAGTATAAGAAAGAACTACACAGCTAAATTTAAACGCGATGTTGCTTTGGCTTTAATCCGAGAAGACGCAACGATTTCAGAACTTTCTGCCCAATATGGGGTTCACCAAAGCGTTATGCAACGTTGGAAACGGCAA
>JALTWL010000270.1 GCA_027047045.1 Micavibrio sp. | reverse complement strand
CGCGCAATTATAAAATCAAAGGCTCGCCTCACATATGAAGAAGTAGAAGAAGCAATAAAAGGAAACCCAAATAGCAAAATAAAATCTATCAAAGAGCATATAGATAATTTATACAAAGCATATAAAACCCTTAAAAAATCAAGGAATTCTAGAGGCGCTTTAGATATAGAGCTGCCAGAATATCAAGTAAATATAAACAGAAATACAGGAAAAATAGAAAGTATTTCCAAAAGAGTTAGGCTTGAAAGCCATCAGTTAATAGAAGAATTTATGGTACTTGCCAATATAGCTACCGCAAAAGCATTGGAAAAACACGAAAAAACAAGCTCTGCAATATACCGTATTCACCCAGAGCCAGATGCTGCCAAAATATCAGAAGTTCACAATTTTTTAAATTCGCTTGGCCATAGATTTAAAAAACAAGTAAAATACAGCACAAAAGATATAAATAATATTCTAAATAAAGTTAGAAATTTAGACATTGCTCATCTCACAAATACAATTATCCTGCGATGTCAAAGCAAAGCCATATATCACACAGAAAATAGGGGACATTTTGGGCTTGCTCTTAGCCATTATACGCATTTTACATCGCCAATTAGGCGTTATGCCGACCTTTTAGTACACAGAGCTTTAGTTAAAATATTCAAACTTGGCACAGGTGGACAAAGCGAAAACGAAGTGTCAAAGATGCAAGATATATCGGAACATATTTCTGAAACTGAGCGACGCTCAATGATGGCTGAACGCAGCGCCATGGATAGATATACCGCCCTTTATTTAAAGGAACAAAGCGGAGCTGAATTTACAGCAACTATTAGTGGAGTAAATAAAGCTGGAATATTTATCAGCTTAGATAATTGTGGCTCTGACGGCTTTATTCCTGCAAGGACTTTGCCAAAAGATTATTATATTCATGATGATAAAAAACACGCTCTTGTCGGTAAAAGAACAAAAAGAGAATTTAGGCTTTGTGCCTCAGTTACAGCAAAGCTCATTGAAGCCGACCCAGTCGCTGGTTCAACCATATTCAATTTAATAGAATATGAAGGCAAAAAAATCCCTAGCCAATCAACTAAAAATAAAAATCGCTTTAATAAAGCTAAAAAAACCAAAAGTAAAAAGCAAAAAAAGTGAAATAAAAACAAATAGCACTCGTAACTCGTAACATCTGCCAGAGATAATCTCATTTAAAACTGTTTATTTCGCATAATTTAACAGGCTGAAGTATAGATTGCTTAAACCAATAGCCTAAATAATTTTAAAAAATATATGGCTATTCCTTGCATAAATTGCATGAAGAAGAATTTTTATCTTTCCTTTTTATATTCCAAATAGATGCGATTATCAGCAAAGCTGTTCCTGAGTAAAATATTATATCTTCTTCTAAATAAAATTTACCGATAATTATTACAGCAGAAGAAAAAAGACCGAGAATAAATGGGCCGTATCCATTTCTTGTTTCAGCTTTCCAAAATAACGGTATCAAGGATAGTAAAAGAAGAAAAATAACTGTAGGCTTTATATACGGTGTATAGTCAATAAAGTTAAGCCCTATAGCGCTTAAAAATCCCGCATATAGCGGTAAACATGCAGGGCAAGTAAGCACTGGAAGGGCAACAACAGCAGTTACTAAAAAAGACGGAATCGTTGTAACTATCTCTTTAATCTTCATTAACCGCAACACTTCCCTTGAGTATTTTCATTACATTCTTCTATCATGGCTATGATAGCATCAACGGAAGGTGCTCCGCCTTCTTCATATACTCTACAAGAATTTGGTGCGCAACAATCTTTTGGACCGCCTGCAACATCTTTTTCACATACTAAAACAGTCGGTGAGCCATATTGCATTATATATTCTGGAGCATTTCCATCGCCATGAGCCCACTCGTCCCATTTGGCCTCTTTGCCCAATTTTTCAAGTGCTGCTTTTATGTTATTTCTAGTTGCATCAATATTTGGACATCCTTCAAAATATACTAATTCTATTTTCATTTTATTTTCTCCTTTTTTAGTTTATATTTATATCGTAAACTATGTAGTAACTACAGGGTCAAGAGAAAAATGCAAAAAGAATTAACCAGAGGAAAATTAGCCAAAAAACTAGGCTGTAATGTTGAAACTATCAGATTTTATGAGCAAAAAGGCCTACTCCTAGAGCCTAAACGTACACAAAATGGCTATAGAATATATTCTGAAGAAGATATAAAAAGGCTAAATTTTATCCTTAAATGCAAAAATTTAGGATTTTCTATAAAAGAAACTAAAGCTCTGCTTAGTTTAGTTGATAATAATGAGTATAGTTGTGATGATATAAATGAAATAACTAAAATTCATATAAAAGATATAGAGAACAAAATATCTGCTCTAAACATAATGTTACAAGAACTAAAAACCATTAGTAAAAATTGTAAACTTGGCAAAGGTAAAGATTGTTCAATAATAGACGCTTTATTTACTAATAAATATTGTTAATTACTACTTAGCTATAAGCAAATAAAAAGTGAATTTAGCAACATTAAAAGATTAAAAAATGATTTATCTAGTGTAAGAAATAAAATTTCCCTATCTTACGCACAGCCAGAAAAGTATGACGTGGCATAATTACAAAGGTAAGAAGGAAAAATTGTTGATTTATTTGCTAAAAAACCAAGCATGTAGTTTAAATAATTTTGTAAAAAATATTATAGCTAGGAAATAATCTCTACAAATCTAGAGATTATCTTCTTTCTGCCCGCTGTATCAAAACTTATTTCTAACTTATCGCCATCAGCTGTTAAAATTGTACCTGTACCAAATTTTGAGTGTTTTACCCTGACACCTGCTTGAAAGTTACCTGTTTTTTCTTTTGTATTTACCGTATTTGTAGATATATATGCTCTATTTGTATCCGTGCTATTGTCAAAATGGCTTAAATTACAACTTTTATGACCTCTATAAAAACCACTGTCTGATTTTGCTTCAACTAAATCTTCTGGTAATTCACTTATAAATCTTGAAGGAATACAATCCGTCCAATTTCCAAATATTTGCCTATTTGAGGCATGAAAAATATAGGCTTTTTTCTTTGCTCTGGTAAGACCAACATATGCAAGCCTTCTTTCTTCTTCTAACGACTTTATTCCACCTTCATCAATTGCTTTTTGGTTTGGAAACAACCCTTCTTCCCAACCTGGTAAGAAAACATAATCAAATTCTAAACCCTTAGCTGCGTGCAAAGTCATTATTGTTACCATATCTTGGTTTATATTTTTTTGTGTTTCCATAACAAGCGCGATATGTTCTAAAAAACTATGCAAATTTTCAAATTCTGCTATTGCTCCGACTAATTCTTTTAAATTTTCAATTTTTCCTTCTGCCTCAATAGATTTATCACTTTTCCACATATCTATATAGCCAGATTCGTTTAGGATATTTTCTGCTAATTCTGAGTGAGGAATTTCTGACATTTGCATTCGCCAACTCTCAAAATTATCGATAAATTCTTTTAATTTTATCAATAATTTTGGTCTTAAGGCCTGTTTTTTTACAAGCTCTAAAGATGCTGCATATAAAGAAAGATTATTTTCCTTTGCAAAAGCATGCAAGTTACCGATAGTTGCTTTACCAATTCCTCTTTTAGGTTTATTTATTATTCTTTCAAAAGCAAGGTCATCTGCTGGTTGTATAAGCAATCTAAAATATGCAATTGCGTCCCTTATTTCTGCTCTTTCATAAAATCGCAAACCACCAACCACCCGATAGGGTAAGTTTGTTGTCATAAATCTTTCTTCAAATTCTCTGGTTTGAAAGCCAGCTCTTACCAAAATTGCGATATTATTTAAATTTACTTGTTTAAGTTTTTTTATTTCTGCATTTATCTCTATTGCTTCTTGTTTGCTGTCCCATACATTTTGTAGGTGGATTTTCTCCCCCATTTTTTCTGCACTCCAAAGCTCTTTTCCAAGCCTGTTATTATTGTGAGAAATTAGGGTATTTGCTGCTTGTAATATTTGAGGAGTAGAGCGATAATTTTGCTCTAACCTTATAATTTTTGCATCTAAAAAATCTTTTTCAAAACGTAAAATATTGTTAATTTCTGCCCCACGCCAACCATATATTGACTGGTCATCATCACCAACACAGCATATATTTTTATATTTTTGAGCAAGCAATCTTAACCATAAATATTGTGCAACATTAGTATCTTGATATTCATCAACAAGCATATATCGAAACTGGTCGTGATATAGGTCTAAAATATCTTTATTTTTAGGGTCTTTTAAAATTTCTATCATATGCAAAAGCAAATCACCAAAATCACAAGCACTCAAAGATTTTAACCTAGCTTGATATATTTCGTATATTTTTAACATTTTACCGTCAACTATATCTAAAACATCGTCAAAACTTATATCTTTTGGTCTTTTTGCTTTATTTTTCCAACCATCAATTATTGAGGCTAATAACTTTGGATTCCATTTTTTAACATCTATTCCTATATCTATTGCAATTTGTTTTAAAAGCCTTTGTTGGTCATCTATATCCAAAATTATAAAATTAGAGTTAAGCCCAATTCTGTCAGCATGCCTTCTTAACATTCTAGCTGATAGAGAATGAAAAGTCCCAACCCACCAGCTAGCAACTGGAACTCCATCTAAAAGACTAGATACTCTTTCCTTCATCTCAGTTGCAGCCTTATTTGTAAAAGTAACCGCCATTATTTGGTGTGGAGCAGCCTCACCAGATTTAAGTAAATGTACAATCCTTGTTGTAAGAACCCTAGTTTTGCCAGTTCCAGCACCTGCTAAAACTAAAAGCGCGCCTTTTGTTGTTTCAACTGCCTTTTTTTGTTCGGGATTTAACTCTAATAAATAATCTTTTGTCATATCTTTGTCTTTTTTTATGTGATTTAGCTGTAACGTCATTTTTTTATGTTTTCCATTTGCCAAAGTTTAAATGCTATATATAATGTGTTTTAGATTAAGAATATATAGCTTTATTCAAATTATTAAAATCTAAAAAAGCAGAAAAATTTTAAGGAGAAGAAAAAATGCCAAAATTAAAGCTAATAATTATTGCTTGTGCTTTGCTATTAACAATGGCTGGTTGTACAACAAAAAAAGATTTAACTGAAAATGCCACTCTTCCAGATGAATATGTTCCAATTACTAAATTTTCTAAAGATGACAGTGAAAAATCTGATAGGAACATAAGCTCTGATAGTTTAAGCGGTATAACAAAAAAGCGTCTATCAAATCCAGATGCGCCTCCCGCAGGCTCTCAACAAGATTTGGCAATCAATGTTGGTGATAGAGTGTTTTTTGATTATGACCAATATGATTTGCGCTCTGCTGCCTTGGCAACTGTTGAAAAACAAGCCCGCTGGCTTAAACAATATCCAAATGTAAATATTATTATTGAAGGACATTGTGATGAAAGAGGCACGCGTGAATATAACCTTGCACTTGGCGAAAAACGCGCAATGGCAGTTAGAAATTATCTAGTTGCTTTAGGTGTTTCACCAAATAGAATAGAAATTGTTTCTTACGGTAAAGAACGCCCCGTTGCACTTGGCTCTAATCCCTCTGCTTGGTCACAAAATAGGCGTGCTGTTATTGTTATTAAATAATTTTAGTTAGTTAGATGATTTTGAGAATTAAAAAATTTATATTTGTGCTATTTGGGGTTTTTCTGCTTTTCCCCAGTATATCTTATGCCCAAAATAATGAGCAATATTTTCAAAATCGTATAAATCAGCTAGAAAAACAAATACAAACCTTAAGTCGCGCCGTCTATCGTGGGGAAATGACTAAAACACCTAATAATAATTATCAAAATTTAGACAATAGCAGTTTTAATTCAAATCTTGCCAATATTGAAATTCGCCTGTCTGACATTGAAAAACAACTAAGAATTTCAACAGGACAGATGGAAAGATTGCAATATGAAAATTCTATTTTAAAAGAACGCTTAGAGTTGCTAGAAAAAAAACTAAATAGCCTAAATTCTAATCCACAACAAACAAATAGAGAAATTAAAACTGCCACAACTCTATATGCTATGCCCAAAGACACAGCCCCCACAAATATAGTGGCAACAAATAAAATAAATGAACAACCAAATATGCTTGGAACTATAAAAATACCTGCTAAATCTTTAAAGCCTGTAGATACAAATATAGATACAAATATCCAAAATAACGATAAAGAAATTATAAAAGACAACCCTATAAAAAAATATGAACATGCCTATTCCTTAATTAGAGATAGAAAATTCAAAGAAGCAGCAAAAGAATTTCAAGAATTTTTAGATAAATATCCAAATAATAAACTTGCTGCAAATTCTCAATATTGGTTGGCAGAAACATTTTATGTTAGAGAAAATTTTAAAGAGGCCGCAAGAATGTTCGCCAAAGGATATGATAAATATCCCAAAAGCCCCAAAACAGCAGATAATCTTTTAAAATTGGGATTATCACTAGCAAAACTTGGCAATATTAAAGATGCCTGTCTTAGCTTTACTCAATTAGAAAAAGAATTCCCAAATAAAACTGGCATTGTCATGCAAAGGGCAGAAAAAGAAAAATCTCGCCTAAAATGTAATGAAATTTAAATTATGAACTACAAGACATATTTTGAAATATTAAATAAAATAAATTGGGAAAAATTAAGCAAAAAAATTATAGTCGCTGTTTCTGGTGGAGCTGATAGTATGGCTCTTACCCTTACCTTGAATAAATATTTAAAAGAAAAACAAATTCAAAAAGAACTAATTGCAATTACTGTTAACCACAAAATTAGAAAAGAAGCCGAACAAGAAGCAAAACAAGTGCAAATTTGGCTAAATAAGCTAGCAATAGAGCATAAAATTTTAAAATGTTTGCCACAAAAAGGAAAAATATCTCAAAATTTAGCAAGAAAAAACCGCTTTGAATTGTTAAACAACTATTTAACAGAAAATAACATAAATAACATCTTTCTTGCCCATCATGCAGATGACCAAATAGAGAGTTTTTGGTTAAGACTAGCCAAAAAAAGTGGAATTTTTGGACTTGCTTGTATGGAGCATATTAGAAAAAATAACCAAATATATATAATTAGACCTTTTTTAAAGTTAAAAAAAAATGACTTAAAAGAAATTTGCCAGTCTTATGGACAAAAATGGATAGAAGACCCATCAAATATATCTAATAAATATAGTCGCAACATAGTTAGAAAAAATATAGATAACTTCCCCATAAAACAAAAAGATGTCTTAAGGCTAATTGATTGTTTTTTTGCAATAAAGAAAAATATGCAAAAAAATATAGCATTAAATGTTAAAGATATGATTTTTATTTCTAACAATGGTTATATAGAAATAGTAAATAAAGACAGTTTTAATCGCCTAGATTCAATAGTAAAAAAACATATATTAAGTGATATTTTAAATGCGGTTAGAGGTAATAAATATCCCCCTAGACAAAAAATTTTAGGAAATACCATACAAAAAATAAAAGACTGTAAAATATTTACCGCTAACGGTTGTTTAATAGAAGTTAAAGACAAAAAAATTATATTTGCCAGAGAGGTAAGAAAGACTCAAACAGTTACTATAAAAAAACAAAACTTCACTTGGGATAAAAGAATAGAAATAATGGCTGATGAAAAATATATTGGAGCAAAAATTTCAATGCTTAAAGATAAAAATTTAAATAATGAACTAAAACAAGAAATAGAAGATAAAATAAAAGATAAAAATTACAAAAAAAACTACCAAAAGCTACCCAAAATAGTTAAAAATTCTATTCCTATTATATATAAAGGTAAAAATTTATTGGCAATTCCAAATATTGGTTATAAAAAATACGATATTGATTGCAATTTTACCCCTAAAATTGGTATCTTTGGCTTGCTTAGATAAATTACAAAAAATAAATGAGGCTTTAATGGAACAAAATCCTAAAAATAATAAAGAACCAGAAAACGGCAACTTTGGAAAAAATGTATTTTTTTGGCTTATGTTGGTGTTACTTTTAGCTGGCTTTTTTAATATGTTTCAAAAAAATGCTGCTCTTGGTAATTTGCAAAATATTGCTTATTCCGATTTTATTGCCGATGCCTCTGCGGGTAAAATATCTGAAATAGTAATCCAAAAAGATGAAATTATTGGTCAATATACAGATGGTAGAAAATTTTTAACTTATGTGCCTAACAATACTGACTTTGTATCTAAAATTGAAAAAACAGGCGTTAGAATAACCGCAAAACCAGATACTACTGGACAGCCTAGTTTATTTAGCATATTGCTTTCTTGGTTTCCAATGTTGCTTTTAATTGGTGTTTGGATTTTCTTTATGCGTCAAATGAACGGTGGAGGCAATAAAGCGCTTGGCTTTGGTAAATCAAAAGCTAAACTTTTAACTGAAAAACATGGGCGAGTAACTTTTGATGATGTCGCAGGAGTTGATGAGGCAAAAGCAGAATTAGAAGAAGTTGTTGAATTTTTGAAAAATCCTGCAAAATTTCAAAGACTTGGTGGTAAAATTCCAAAAGGCGCTTTGCTTGTTGGTCCACCAGGTACTGGTAAAACTTTAATTGCTCGCGCCGTTGCGGGGGAAGCTGAAGTTCCATTTTTTACAATTTCAGGCTCTGATTTTGTTGAAATGTTCGTTGGTGTTGGCGCAAGCCGTGTTAGAGATATGTTTGAACAAGGCAAAAAAAATGCTCCTTGCATAATATTCATAGATGAAATTGATGCTGTTGGTCGTCATCGTGGCGCTGGACTTGGTGGCGGTAATGATGAAAGAGAACAAACTTTAAATCAGCTACTTGTTGAAATGGACGGTTTTGAGTCTAATGAAGGTGTTATATTGATTGCAGCCACAAATAGGCCTGATGTACTTGACCCTGCTTTGCTACGTCCAGGGCGTTTTGACAGACAAATAGTTGTCCCTAATCCAGATATTGATGGGCGTGAGAAAATCTTAAAAGTTCATATGCGAAAAGTACCACTTGCAGCTGATATTGATGCGAGAATAATCGCTCGTGGAACACCGGGATTTTCTGGTGCTGACCTTGCTAATCTTGTAAATGAGGCTGCTTTACTTGCTGCGCGTCGTGGAAAACATGTAGTTGGCATGAGTGAATTTGAAGATGCAAAAGACAAAGTCATGATGGGGGCTGAGCGTCGTTCTATGGTTATGACCGAAGATGAAAAGAAATTAACTGCATATCACGAAGGTGGACATGCTATCGTTTCAATTCATGAGCCTGCATCTGACCCAATTCACAAAGCAACTATAATACCTAGAGGACGCGCGCTTGGTATGGTTATGCGACTTCCAGAAGGTGATAGAGTATCGCTATCTAGAGAAAAAATATGGGCAGACCTTGCCGTTGCTATGGGTGGTCGTATAGCTGAGGAAATGATATTTGGCTATGATAAAGTAACAACTGGCGCCTCATCTGATATAAAAATGGCAACCGATATGGCAAGAAAAATGGTAACTGAATGGGGTATGAGCGACAATATAGGTCCTATTCATTATGGTAGCAACCAAGAAGAAGTATTTCTTGGCCATTCAATTGGTCAACAAAAAGTATTGTCAGAGGAAGCTGCAAACAAAATAGATGAAGAAGTACAAAAAATTGTAACAAAAGCATATAATAATGCTAAAAAAATATTAGAGGACAATATTGATGAATTGCACGCCCTTGCCAAAGGTTTAATAGAATATGAAACTTTAAACGGTGATGAAATTATGGAAGTTATAAAGGGTAAAAAAATAAATCGTACAAATAAATCTATAAATAAAAAGAAAAAAACAGGTCGTAAAAAACAAGGAACTGTTCCTAGTGGTGGTGGTGTTGATTTAGGTACGTTAGAGTAAAATTATATTTACATATTTATAAAGCTGTAGTAAGTATTTTTAAAAATTGCTCACATGGCCTACCCTGACCTATCTTTGAGTTATATAGCTATTATTAAAATTATTTAGACTACTAATTTAAGCAACTCTCTCCATCTTTAATATATTAGATTATGTAAAATTATATTTAGAAGAATCCATTATTGGGTAATTTTAAATATCGTATATAAGCTAACTCTTGCAATATTAGGTAGTTTGAAACAGCACCCTAGAAAGGTTTTAAAATTGCTAAAACAACTATAATTACCATTAAAAAGCTTGGCACTTCATTTGCAATTCTAAATGTTTTTTCACTTGTTTTATTTTCATCTCTTGCAAATCTTTTAAACCATATAGCAAGCATATGATGAAAAATTGTAAGAATAATAATTGCTGTTAATTTAGCATGTATCCAAGGCTGTTTTAAAAGCTCAGAATTACCCCACAACATCAAACAGCCAAAAATCCATGCAAATATCATTGCAGGATTCATAATTATTCTAAGAAGTCGCCTTTCCATTATTTTGAAT
>JALTWL010000269.1 GCA_027047045.1 Micavibrio sp. | reverse complement strand
AAACATTTTTTGATAACTACAATAAAAATATATTTTTATATAGTTATTATTTGTTTTATTAAAATATGAGTTGAATTAAAATAAATGAAATATCAGAAGAGATTTTATGGGAATGAAAAAAATTGATATTTTCATCTGGTAAGTTAGCACCACAAGCTGATTGATCTGTAGTAGTTAGGTTAGGTGATACATCTTTGCTTGTAACAGCTGTTATGGAAAAAAATCCTGATCCAAATAAAGATTTTTTGCCTTTGACAATTGATTTTAGAGAAACTTATTATTCAGCTTGAAAAATTTGAGGTAGTCCTTATCAAAAAAGAGAGTGAAAACCTTCGGAGCAAGCTATACTTACAGCTAGATTGACAGATAGACCTATTAGACCTATGTTCCCTGAAGGAATGGTAAATGATATTGTTGTAACAGTTACACCTTTATCCATTGATAAACAAAATCCTCCTGGTGTACCATCTATAATAGGAGCTTCTTTGGCTATAATGCTTGCTTGAATACCTTTTGAATGACCTGTTTCTGCAGTTAGAATTTGATATTTAAATTGAGAATTTATTATAAATCCAACTTATGAGGAAATAGAAAAATGAGATCTTAATATAGTTATTGCTTGAACTAAAGACAATATTACAATGGTAGAAGCTGGTGCAAATGATGTTTCACCAGAAATTATAATAAAAGCGTTTGAAATAGCACAAAAAGAAATAGCTAAGGTTTGTGAATTTCAAGAAAAATTTCTACAAAATTTTGAAATACAAAAACAACAAATAATTGTTAATAAACCTTCTGAAGCTTTGATAGCAGAGATTTTGCAAATAGTTGGTAATGAGTTGCCAAATTTATTTTTTAAATCAAAAAAAGAATTTTGGAATTTATATCAACAATTAGAAGATAGATTACTTGATGTTTTTAAAGAAAAGTTAGAAGATGAGAATAATGATATTTTTACTGAATCTAAACTTAAAATGTGATTTTTTAAAGTTGTTAAAAATTATATAAGGGGAAGAATATTCAATGAGAAAGTAAGAGTTGATGGTAGAAAGTTGGATGAAATCAGACCTTTGTATTCGGAAGTATGATCAATACCTAGAGTTCATTGAAGTTGACTTTTCCAAAGATGAGAAACTCAAGTATTATCTATTACTACATTATGAGCTCCTGGAGATGTACAATTATTAGATACTATGGAACATGATGAAGAAGAAAAAAGATTTATGCATCATTATAATATGCCTCCTTTTGCTAATTGAGAAGCTAGACCTACTAGAGCTCCTAATAGACGTGAGATTTGACATTGAAAATTAGCAGAAAAAGCTTTGGAAAGAATGATACCTTCAGAAGAGGAATTCCCTTATACTATAAGGATAGTTTCAGAAGTTTTAAGTTCAAATGGGTCTACATCTATGGCTTCAGTTTGTACATCTACTTTGTCCTTGATGGATGCATGAGTTCCTATTAGAAAGCCAGTTAGTGGTATAGCTATGGGACTTATTAGTAAAATTGAAAATGGTGATTTGAAATATGAGATTTTAACTGATATTCAGTGATTAGAAGATTTTATTTGAGATATGGATTTTAAAGTAGCTTGAGGTGATGGAATTACCGCTTTACAGATGGATATGAAGGTAGAATGATTAACTATTGATATTATACAAAATGCTATTGAAAAGGCTATGATTTGAAAAAAGAAAATTTTGGATCATATGTTACAAACAATATCTAAACCTAGAAGTGAATTGAGTATATATGCTCCTAAGATTGTTAAAATGAAGTTAACACCTTCTCAAATAAGAGATGTTATTGGTCCTGGTGGAGCTACTATCAATGATATTATCAAGCAAACAAAAGTTACTATAGATTTTAAAGAAGATTGAACTACAATAATTACTGCAAAAGATAATAAATCTGCACAAGAAGCTATTAATCTTATAAAAGAAGCTAGTTGGCAACCAAAGGAAGGAGATATAATTGAGTGAACTATAACAAGAGTAGAACCATATTGAGTTTTTGTAAATTTATGAAAATGAAAGATTTGACTTGTTCATGTTAAAAATTTATGACCAGGTTTTATAGCTGATCCAAAAGTAATGTTTAAAGAATGAGATAAAATAAAGGTAAAAGTTATAAAAATAGAAGATGATTGAAAAATTCAATTGAGAAAAGAATTGTAATTTAT
>JALTWL010000268.1 GCA_027047045.1 Micavibrio sp. | reverse complement strand
TTTGCTTACGTGCCTCCATTTTAGGCTCAGCCGCCCAAGCTAAAAATTGTACAATATCGCTTGCTGCTTGCTCTAAAGTTGCGTCCTTGCCATTTGAATAAGTAACACTACCACTATCAAGTGGTGGCGCCATTGCTATTTCATTGCCTTTGAAATATTTATTCCAATACATACCTTCACCAACCTTTACACCTGTGGGAGGATTGTCATATCCCAAAAGCAAAGAAAATATATAATCTTCTCCACCATCTCTTGCTTTTACCAATAAAGACATATCAGGTGGAAGCGCACCATTATTGGCAATTCTAGCCGCCGCATCATTTGGAAAAGGTGGCACAAATCTATCAGAGGGCACGGCCTGTCTTTCAAACATTTCTCCCTCATCATTTGGGCCGTCAGTTACGCTATATTCAGAGGCAATAGCCTTAATTTCTTCTTCACTAAAGCCAATATCTGCTAAATTACGATAAGCAACACGTTTTAAAGAATGACAAGCAGAACAAGATTCCATATATATTTGAAAGCCACGTTGCAGAGCTTTTTTATCATATGTTCCAAAAAGTTTTTTATGAGGCCAATATTGTTTTATTGCTTTTTCAACCTCACCACCCGCTGCTTGCACTGGCGATAATGTAGCAGATATAAAAAATAAGGTTAAAATAAATGTTACAGATAAGAATTTAAGATTATTCAATTTCATTAGTTTTAACTCCCTTTAATTTTTTAGTACTGCATCATTGATGCTATCGGGTAGTGGCTTTGGCTTTTCATATTTGCTCAATAGCGGAATAACGACCAAGAAATGCAAGAAATAGTAAGCAGTTCCAACCCTGCTAAGCACAAGCATCACACCTTCCGCTGGTTGAGCGCCAACATATCCAAGCATAAGCATTGAAATTAACAACAACCATGTAAAAATACGGTAAAGTGGACGATAGCGCGCGCTTCTAACTGGAGATTTATCAAGCCATGGCAATACAAATAAAATAAGTATTGAGCCAAACATTGCAATTACTCCCTGCAATTTAGCTGTGAATACTATATCAGTAAATGGAATAGCAATATCAGCAGTAAATGCCCGCAAAATCGCATAAAATGGTAAAAAATACCATTCTGGCACAATATGTTCAGGTGTTAGCATGCTATTAAAAGGTTTCATATGGTCAGCATGAGTTAAATACATAGGCGCAAAAAACACAACCGCAAAAAATACGATTAAAAATATTAACAGCCCAAAACTATCCTTTGCTGTATAGTAAGGGTGAAATGGCACTGTATCTTTTTTATTTTTAGGCTCAATTCCATCAGGATTGTTAGAGCCAGTTACATGCAACGCCCAAACATGTATAAATACAACTGCAAAAATTACAAAAGGCAGTAAAAAATGCAGAGCAAAAAATCTATTGAGTGTTGGGTTACCAACCGCAGGTCCGCCCCAAAGCCAAGTAACTATGCTATCTCCCACAAATGGAATGGCAGAAAATAAATTAGTAATAACATTCACGCCCCAACCAGACATTTGGCTCCAAGGAAGAGCATATCCCATAAAAGCTGTTGCCATCATAAGTAAGAATATTAAAACACCAAACATCCACAAAAGCTCTCTTGGTTTTTTGTATGAGCCATAATACAAGCCTCTAAATATATGAATATAAACAGCAATAAAGAAAAATGATGCACCGTTCATATGCACATATCTTAAAAGCCAGCCATAATTAACATCACGCATAATGCGCTCAACCGTGTTAAATGCCATATTTTCATTTGGAGTATAGTTCATGGCTAAAAATAGACCGCTAATTATCATTATCACCAACATAACCATGGCAATTGCGCCAAAGTTCCAAAAATAATTGAAATTTTTAGGGGTCGGATAACCACCATATTCTTTATTTAAAATTGTAAAAATGGGCAATCTTTCATCTACCCATTTAATTACAGGATTTTTAAATTCTGACTTTGTATTTTTATTAGATGACATAGCGCTAACAGTGCCTCCTTCAAGCAATTACTGTTTTTCTTTTTTAACCAATTTTAATAACTGTATCTGATATAAATCTATAAGGCGGAACAGGCAAATTTTTAGGAGCAGGTCCTAAACGAATACGCCCAGAAGTATCATAATGCGAGCCATGACAAGGGCAAAACCAACCATCATAATCACCTTTAGGCTGACCATCCTTACTGCCTTGTGGGATACAGCCTAAATGTGTACAAATCCCAACAACTACAAGCCATTCTTTTTTCTGTACCCTATCTTTATCACTTTGTGGATCGCGAAGCTCATCGCTGTCGTCTTCTTCTGCTTCCTTGATTTCTTCTGCTGTTCTATGTTTAATAAATACAGGCTTGCCTTGCCATTTTACAATTTTAGTTTCGCCAACCGCAATATCAGAAATATCAACCTCAACAGTTGAAAGAGCAAGAGTATCTTCAGCGGGATTCATACTATCAATCAATGGCACAGCAACGCCCGCAACACTAACCGCCCCCATAGCGCCTGCTGTATAATTTAAAAAATCCCGTCTTGATTTAGAATCTGCGTCCTTTTTAGATGTCATTCTTTTTATTCTCCAAATTTTATTTTTCTTGCAAAAGTCAATGTTACAAAACAAATGAAAAAATACCAAGTATCATTTTGCTTTTTATTTAAAAAAAACTAATTTAAAATGAAACAGCTGTAAAAAATTTACAAGAAAAATTTATTAGAGAAATTAAATATGCTTAAAAATCTCCCCACAACTGGTAAAAAATTAGATGCAATTAAAATATCTGCCATAATTGCAATGTTAATTGCCCATATAAATGTTATATATTTTGACAATTCAATAGAGGTAATTACATTTCTTAGTCGCGGTTGGTTTCCACTTTTTTGTTACGCGCTTGCTTGCTCTATTATTCGTATTCAAGACAATAACAAGGATTTAAGCCCATATCTTGTATCTCTTTTGATTTTGGGGGCAATTACTCAACCTTTTTATAATATAGGCTTTGATTTTGTTCGGGCAAATGCTCTTTTTACTTTGGCAACAGGCGCTGCTTTTGCCTATTACTATGATAAAATGCCAAGCTATTTAAAAATTACATTAATATTATTTGCATTTTTTGACGCTATGTTTTTTTCAAGTATTTGGGAATATAGCTTTGCAGGTACAATGATGCCAGCAACAATTATGATGATAATTAGGCAAAAAAAATGGGGGCTAACTAGCTTTTTATTTATGCTTTATTGCGCAAATATTGCTCCTGTTACCAATTATGAACTTGTATCAGATTGGATACTTGACGGTATCGCAACATGGTTGTTGGGTATTGTTGGCTTAATTTTATTTTTCTTTATACCTGCAAAATTAGCCCCCAATAAAGAGGGGCGATTGATGCCAAAATACACAATGCATATTTTCTATCCTGCACATTTAGTTATATTGGGACTAACTGCGCCATTCGTAAAACCACTAATTTGATAAATTTTAAACTTTATCTATCCTAGCATGAGTAAAAACAGCTATTTCTTTAATTGGAACTTTACCGCGTTCTTTTAGATGTATATATCTGCCTTTTTTATCTAAAAATCTATCAGTAAAATCTTCACCATTTCTGAGCTTTATATATACTTTTTTATTTCTTTCTGTTGAATAATGATTTGGTGTTCTTTTCATTTTTATAACCATTTTTTTCAATAATATATTGCTGTATTGTTGTTTGTGTGTTATTTCTTAACCAAATGTGGCTTATAAATTTTATAGTTAAGGATTATATTCTCATGTCTGATGCAAATACACAATTTAAATATACAATTTATAGCTTAACTGGTTGTTATTTATATGATATATCGAAAGATCCTTCAAAAGCACTGGCAATATATACAATAGAAGATATGAAAACAGCACTAAAAAATGGCGCAAATATAGATATGATTATTGATAGTGATAGAGGATATACAGCTGTTTTTTACACAGCGCTTTACGGGCGACATGATGTTTTAGAAGAATTATTAAAATTAGGCGCAAACCCAAATGCACGTAATAAAAACGGTATGACAGTTTTGCATATGTTGGTTGAAAAATTAGGAAAAACAGTTGGCGATAGTTATGAGGCTATAAATATCGTACTAAAATATGGAGCGCGACCAGACATTCAAGATAAGTGGCAAACAACCGCCTATGAGCTTGCCATGCAGCAAAAAGAGGGGGGATTGCAAAAATCCTTTGAAATAGCCCTAGAAAAGCTAAAATTACAAGAAGCACAAAAAAAAAGATATAGTAAATATCATAGCTTTAGACGCCATGTTAAGAATAGAAAACTCTAGAAATTATTATAGTTATTCTTGAAATTATTTATACTATTGATTTTAAGCAATTCACTCCCTTCCTTAACTGTAGCGCTATATAAAATTATATTTGGAGTAAATCTAGTGTTGAGAGCTTTATAATTATTCCTAAAATTACTTAGACTATAAACTTTAAACGACTCACTACCCCCCATATACACGGTTATGTAAAATTATATCACTTAGCTTTTTTGCGCTTCCAAGAGCAAGCGTCCAGCCAAACATTCCATGCCCAATATTTAAAAACATATTTTTATATTTTGTTTTGCCCACCTGTGGACAGCTACTGGGCGTATAAGGTCTAAACCCTGTTGTTATCTCTGCATTAGACAAATCCAGCTCGGGAATAGTTTTTTTGGCATTATTTATCATTATTTCTATATCTTTTTGTTTAATATCACTATTAAAGCCTGCAAAATGCATCATACCTGAAATTCTTAAATGACTATCTAGTGGGGCAAAAACTAATTTTTTGCTATAATCTGTAATATTGTGATTTAATTTATATTTATCAGTATTTTTAATTCTAATTGAATAGCCTTTAATTGGATAAAGTGAGTTTTTGACCATAATTTTTTTAAGTAATATGTCGGAAAAAGCTCCACCACATATAATATACATATCTGCAACAATTTCCATATTGTCAGATTTAATAGACCGAATAGCATTTTTATGAACTGTGATATCATCAATATAGGCATTTAGATGCAAGGATAAATTGTAATTATTCATCAAGTAATTTTGTATTTCTTTGCAAAATTGATAGCTATCCCCAACAGCATCATTTGGAGAAAAAACCCCACCTGCGATAATGTCTTGTTTATTTTTTAAGATAGGCTCTTTTTGTAAACATTCATCTTTGCTTAAAATTTGCTGTTTTATGTTATATTTTTTTAAATATTGCGTATTTTTAGCAAATTTTTGAAAATCTTTTTTATCTTCAAAAATAAATAATTTACCATTTTGTTTATATTCAAAATTAAAATTATGTTCTTTTAATATTTCTGCCATTAAGTGATAGCTAAATAGTGCCAATTCTAATATTTGCTCTTTATTTTGGGCATATTTACTGGGGCTACAATTCAAAATTAACTTTACCCCCCAAGACCATAATTTTTTATCTAAATAATTATCTATTTTTGTAGCCGAAGATTTACCCAGAATTATTTTGGGGATATTTCGTAGTAAAGCAGGTGAGCCTAAAGGCTCAGTATATGAATATGAAAGCTGCGCCCCGTTTGACCAGCTTGTTAGCTGTGCTATATCATTTTCTTTATCTATAAGAGATACTTCATATCCTGCACGACATAAATAATATGCTGTTGTTACACCTATTATACCCGCGCCTATTATAGCTATTTTCATTTTTTTGACTTTTATTTTAAGTAAATTATATTGTAAATAATTTTGTCGCTTTATTTAAAAGCTGTAAACAAAAATATATACTTTTTATAGAAATGGCCTTAAGATTTTAGCATATAAATTATTTAAGTAGGAGGCCAAAATGGAAAATATAGAAATTGCAAAAGGTTTAGCAGGCGTCTATGTTGATACAACCAAAATATCCAAAGTAATAAAAGAAACAAATACACTTACATACCGTGGTTATTCTGTGCCTGAGCTAGCTGAAAACTGCTCATTTGAAGAAGTTGCTTACTTACTTTGGCTGGGGGAACTACCAAATGAGGCTGAGCTAAATGAATTTATGACTCAAGAACGCTCTCTTAGAAAGCTAGATGTTAAAGTTATAGAGGTTTTAAAATTACTAGAAAAAAATACTCATCCAATGGACAGTATTAGAACAGCCGTTAGTTTTATCGGAGCCAATGACCCCAAATGGGAAGATATGAGCTTTGAGGGAAATTTAAAAAAATCAGTCAATTTACTAGCTAAAATTCCAACTGCAATTGCGGCAAATTATCGCATACAGAAGGGACTTGATATAATTGAGCCAAAAGAAGATTTAACGATATCTGAGAATTTCTTTTATATGTGCTTTGGTAAAGTGCCAGAGCCAGAAATAGTAAAAGCATTTGATATGTCATTGATATTTTACGCAGAACATAGCTTTAATGCGTCAACTTTTACCGCAAGGGTCGTTACTTCTAGTATGTCTGATATATACTCAGCAGTAACAGCGGCAATTGGTTCTTTAAAAGGACCATTGCATGGTGGCGCAAATGAAGCTGTTATGCATATGATGCTTGAAATTGACTCTCCTGATAAGGCTCAAGCGTGGATAGACGACGCTTTAGCAAATAAAAAATTAGTAATGGGTTTTGGACATAGAGTATATAGATATGGCGATTCTAGAGTGCCATATATGACTAAAGTATTTCACTTAGTTGCAAAATTAAGAAATGGTGAAAAATGGGTTAAAATTGCCAATATTTTAGAAAAAACAGTTGTTGATAGTAAGGGGATTTATCCAAATTTAGATTTTCCCGTTGGTCCTGCTTATTATTTAATGGGTTTTGATATTCCAATTTTCACCCCAATATTTGTAATGAGCCGAATAACTGGCTGGACAGCTCATATAATGGAGCAGTTAGAAAATAACAAGCTGGTGCGTCCATTAGCTTTATATGATGGTAAGGAGCTAAGAAAGCTACCAGCTGATTATAAAAAGTCGGTTGCCTAATTTTAAGAATAGTTATAGTCACCAAAAAGAAAAATATCTAACTATCTCTAGAGTTAGCCATAAAACCACAATTACAGCAATATAACTATTTTTTAAATGTTTGCTTTAGATATTTAACCGCATTTTTTATTTCATTTGGAGATAGTTGCCCCTTATAAGCAGGCATTGAAACTCCACTATTACCTTCAGAACGATAACCATTTGTAATATGGTCAATCAAAACCGAATCAGACTTTAAAAGGCGGCTATCTTTTGCTGTAAAGTCAGGCGCACTTGGAAGAATCCCCTTACCATCAGCCCCATGACAAGATATACAACCGCTTTGCTTGAATACTTGTTCTCCAGTTTTTTCTGCTTGGGCGATTGCTGGAACTGATATAGCAGTGGCAAATGCTGTGGCTAATACTAATTTAGTTTTCTTTTTCATATCTTTTTTACCTTTCGTAGTTGTTAAAATTTTTACTTACCAAATTTTCTTTTTATATCTCTAGTAATTAAGTTATGCAATCCACGTTGCAATAATGAGCGTTTGGGCTCAGAGCTTGGAATATCTTTTCTATTATTCACCGCATCTTTTATTTTATTTAATGCATCTTTATCTATAGTTTTCCAAAGAGAATCAACGCTGTTTAGGAAATATTTTGTCACCCTATAGACTGCAGAAGATTTTGTTCTAAGTGCAATATTGCCAATCTTCTTTATGGTTTTGTCTTTATTTTCTATGCGGTGTGTTAAATTTTTGAGCATATTGTTTTTTACATCATCTACAAAATCTCTATTATCGTTATCAGAGCTTTTGTTTTCTAGTGTTTTATTTAATGTTTTCATAGCGCTAACCGCAAAAGCATCACGCAAGGGCGACGTATCAAATGCTTTTTTTACATTATTTGCAGCGTCAAGGTCAAATTTAACCTCTTTTGCTATTTGCATGGCAAGATCAATTGCCTCTTTTGGGGTTAAATTATCAATTTTACCTTGTTTGTTTAAATCTATAACTTTGTAAATAGCCTCAGACGTCCAATGAATAGTATCTGGAACCATGACCGCTGCCATATCTCTCATTGCAGCTAGGCTTTCGCCTACTTTGCTGTCTTTACCATATCTTTGATAATGCCTAATCATAGAGTAAGCATCAGCAATACATTCCATATGATGTTTTAAATCTTCATCTAGCATCTGTGATTTTTTCATCATAGGCATAGTGATTGCATGCGCAATTTCGTGGTCTAAGAACAGAGTCTGTAACATTTCAGTATTATCAAATTCTGGTGGGAGCTTGTAATTATTTTCTATTTCTTCTCTTAGTCTATCGGCAAATGCAGGGTCAGAGTTAGCAATCATATTGCCAGAGGCAGCAGTCATTATACGCCACATTATATCTTCAGCCTTTAAATCTTCTTTTCCACCAAAGATTATACAATCTTTCCCAGCCAAACTATCTGTGTTAGAATCCATTCGTAAATTTTGCGCAAATGGTAGCCCTACCTTAATCATATACATTGTCATACTTAAACGTTGTTTAGTAATTGTATCTTTAACAGCCTTAACATTTCCTGCAATTTTCATTGGGCTGTTGCTATTTTCAAAAAGAAAATCTGTATCCGCCTCAAATAATGGATGCAAGACCTCCTCCACATCTATGTGATTTTCATAATCTTTCGGATCTAGGAAAGTAACCACATTTTTAAGCTCTGGAAAATTATCAAAAAGTTCTTTTTCTAAATCCTTTATGCTATATTTCGGGGCAGTCATATTGCTCTCCTTCTTTTCGGGTTAATTTTAAAGATTGTCAGCGAACATAGCATTTTGACATATGCAAGTCAAAGATTTTGTAGCTATTTCTGCAATATTTCAATTGCAGGCAGGCTTTTGCCTTCTATCCATTCTAAGAATGCTCCGCCTGCGGTAGATATATAGCTAAAATCATCTTTTACCCCTGCATTTGCAAGGGCAGATACAGTATCACCCCCACCTGCAATAGAGATAATTTTGCCCTCATCGGTAAGTTTAGCTGTGAATTGCGCAACTTTATTTGTGCCACAATCAAAAGGTTTGATTTCAAATGCGCCAAGCGGACCGTTCCAAAGAACAGTATTTGCCTGCTTAATTGCAAAACAAATTTTCTCTATTGTTTTGCTACCTATATCCAGTATCATTTTATTTTGTGGGATATTATTTATATTAATTTCTTGTGTGTCTATATTCTCCACAAGCTCGCTAGCTATAATTACATCTTCAGGCAAGATAATTTCACAATTATATTTTTGGGCTCTATGCATTATATTTTTTGCCTCATCATGCATAGTTTTTTCTTGCAGAGATATACCTATATTTAGCCCCTTTGCGACAAGAAAACTATTTGCCATACCACCACCAAGAATAATTTTATCTGTTTTTTTTATTAGATTATTTAGCACGGCAAGTTTTGTTGAAATTTTAGCGCCACCAACCACCGCAATTACAGGCCTTTTAGGGTTGTCTAGCGCCTTTGTCAGGGCATCTATTTCCCTTTGCATTAGCCTTCCTGCATAGGCAGGAAGTAGCTTTGCAAGTGCGTAAGTAGAGCCGTGCGCTCTGTGAGCAGTAGAAAAAGCATCATTTACAAATATATCGCCAAGCTTTGCTAGTTTGCCTGCAAATTCTTTTGAGTTTGCTTCTTCTTCTGCGTAAAATCTTAAATTCTCCATAAGGGTAACTTCACTATTACCGCTTGGCTTTTTAAGGCAGTCATCTACAAATTCTACGTCTTTTTTGAGTAGCTTTGCCAGTTCATCTGCAACTGGTTTTAGAGAATATTTTGGGTTAATTTCACCTTTTGGGCGACCCAAATGTGATATAATTACAATATTTGCGCCTTTTGCGAGTAGTTCTTTTATCGTCGGCATAGTTGCAAAAATACGGTTACTGTCAGTTATTTTACCATCTTTTATCGGTACGTTAAAATCCGCCCTTAAAATTACTATTTTACCCTCTATATTTTGTAAATCATCTAAAGTTTTAATTGGCATTTTATGTCCCCTTTGCAGCTCTTTTTAGTCTATCGTTAATTGCAATTCCAATTCCAATATTTGGTATATCCATTACCGCAATTTTGGCAAAATTACTATTGTCAAGTTCATGTAACATATAAAATAAATTACTAGCAGCCTCACTTAAATCACCTTCTGGGCTTAAATTTAGCATTTGTTCTGGTGGAATATTTCCCTTATTTTTAATTCCCATGAATTTTGTTGAACCAAAGGCAAGCAAAGCTTCATCTTCTTCTATATCAACGGCTTGTAGTCTAAGCGGTTTGCTTGGTGCATAGTGTTTTAACAATTGCCCTGGGCATTTAATATCATCATTATTGCCAGTATTGATGGCTAGTTTTACTTCTTCATCTAATATATCTGCAATAGTTTCTGGTAGGATAAAGCCTGCCCTTAGAATAGTTGGTATATCTTGCGATAGGTCAA
>JALTWL010000267.1 GCA_027047045.1 Micavibrio sp. | reverse complement strand
ACATATGGACGAAAGATATTCTAAATTTAAAAAAGTTAAAGCTAGAAATTTAGATGAATACAATTCTAAAGTTAAAGATGATGAAAAAATGTATAGAATAGTGATAATAGTAGATGAATTAGCAGATCTTATGATGTGATGAAACAAAAAAGAAACAGAGGCTGCTATTACACGTTTGGCACAAAAAGCAAGAGCAGTGGGTATGCATTTGATTTTGGCTACACAAAGGCCTTCTGTGGATGTAATTACATGAGTTTTGAAAGCAAATATACCAGCAAGAGTAGCATTTGGTACAATTTCACAAGTGGATAGTAGGACGATATTAGATGTAAAAGGTGCGGAGGATTTGATTTGAAAATGAGATATGCTTTATAAAGATACAAATCAAAAATATCCTTTGAGAATACAAGCACCATTTGTATCCACATTTGAAGTGGAAAAAATTGTTGATTACATTAGGGAAAAATATATGAAATGAATTTCAGAAGAGGATATTTACTTGCCAGAAATAGTTAATATTTTGGAATGAAAAGCAGAAGTAGTATGAGCAAGTGATATATCAGATGCAGACGAAGAATTAGTTCAACAAGCCATACAAATAATTTCAGAAACTAGAAAAGCTTCTGCTACATTACTTCAAAGAAAGTTGTGAATTTGATTTGCACGTGCAGCTAGAATTATGGATATTTTGGAAGAAAGAGGAATAGTTGGACCACAGGAAGGTGCTAAGCCAAGAGATATTTACATATAAAAATTATATAAATATTTATGGATATTTTTGAATTTGAATTGCGTTGGTTGGCTTATAAATGACTTTTTGAAAAATTTAATCTTCCGTACAAAGAGGAAGATATTTTGAATTTAGTTAAAATCTCTGATAAATGAAAATTAGAAAAAAAACTTACAGAAACTAGTCCTGATGAACTTAGGCAAATTACTTTACAAACTTATACAAAATACAAAAAAGAGTTTATAGAAAAGAATAAAGATAACAAAATAAAATGAGATTTTTCTTTATCTGATTATGTTGAAAGGTTAGAATATGAGCTAAAAGTTATCAAAGAGATGTGATATAATACGTATTTTCTTATTGTACAAGATTATATAAACTGGGCTAAAAATAATAAAATAGCTGTAGGTCCTGGTAGAGGATCAGCTGCTGGTAGTTTATTGGCATATCTTATTTGAATTACAGATTTGGATCCTTTGGAGTATGATTTGCTTTTTGAAAGATTTTTGAATCCTGCAAGAGTATCTATGCCTGATATAGATACAGATTTTGAAGATATAAAAAGAGATGATCTTATAGAATATGTTAAAGAAAAATATTGAAAAGAAAAAGTAGCACTTATTTGAACTTATATGTCTATGGCTGCTAAAGCTGCTTTTAAAGATGTGGCACGTACAATGTGAATGCCTTTTGAACAAGCAAATAAAATTACAGAATTGATTACTGAAAAGAGCATAAGTGAATCATTAGAAAAAAATGAAGCTTTTAAAGAACTTGTAGAATCAGATGATGATATTAAAAAAATTGTAGGTTATGCATCTCAACTTGAATGAACTATAAGACAGACATGAGTACATGCTTGTTGAGTTATTATTTCTCCAGAGCCAGTTGTAGAATATACTCCTGTTCAATATCCATTAGTTTGATGATGAAAAACTCAAAGAGATACTACGAGAATTGTGACTCAATATGATGGACATTATCTTGAAGATATTTGACTTTTGAAAATGGATTTTTTGTGATTAAGAAATCTTTATATCATTAAAAATACTATAAAAATTATTAGAGCTAGGATAAAATCAGATAATTCTTATAGAGATACTTTAGAGTCTAAATGAATAAAATTAGATTTTGTAGATGAATATTTTAAAACAATGTGATTTTATCCTCCATTAGATGATATTTATGTGTATGAAACTATTTTTCAAAAGGGTAATACTTCTTGAGTTTTTCAATTTGAATCTGACTGAATGAGAAGATGGCTGGTACAATTAAGACCCACTAATATAAATGATATAATAGCTATGGTGGCATTATATCGTCCTGGTCCTATGGATTTTATTCCTAATTATATTGCTAGAAAATATTGAGAAGAAAAAATAGAATATTTGCCAAAGGAAATTTATGATGAATTAGTTAAAAAATATTGAAAAGAGGTTGCAGATGAAGAAAGGAAGAAAATAAC
>JALTWL010000266.1 GCA_027047045.1 Micavibrio sp. | reverse complement strand
GTCAGGCGCGCCCAGCTTAGTCGCAACCGTTATTTCCTTTGCAAGTTTGCTAAATATCTTTGCCCTTTTTTTATCTTGAGCGCCTTTTCTATGTTGAATATTTTTAAATTTAGAATGACCTGCCATTGTTAATCCCTAAAATTTTAGTTTAACCAATTAAAGCTATTCTAACTTAAGATAACCCAAACTTGCAAGACAAGGCTTGTATAAATTATTTTAATTGTGCATAATTGTGTTAATTAAAAATTAACTTTTTAAAAGGGATAGATTCGTGAAAAATAAAAAAATCCTAACTAGTTTTGTTTCTGTCGCTATATTATCTATGGGGCTTAGTAACGTTTCTGTTATGGCGGGCGGTATGCCAGATATTCCTCCGCCTGAGGAAAGAACTCCACTAGATGAGGCTCTACTTGATATACAGGGTATTGATGCAAGTGAAGACAATGTCGTAGTAGAAGAACCTGTGTCTTTAACCCCACCAAATACGGAAGATATAGAAGTACCGATGGAGCTATCGGAGCCTGTTGCTGTTGAGCCTCCTAAAATAGAAGAAATTAACCCTCAAGCCGTTGATATGCCTGCGCCAGAAAATAGAGAAGTAAGAGTTCAGCCAAATTCTTCATTTTTCGGTTTAAGCGTTGGTATGTATGATGCTTTTACCCATGATAAACTTGCCACTTCTTTTAATATGGAATACCAAGCAGGTGTCAGGATTTTAGGCGTTTTGCAGCCAATTTTTGGTGCTATGATTACAACTCAAGGCACTGTTTATGGTTATGGTGGTGTTGGAGTGCCAATTGATGTAACTGACAGAATATTCTTAATGCCATCTGTGGCCATTGGTGGTTATAGTGAGGGCGATGGCTATGATTTACGAGAAACTTTAGCTTATCGTATTGGAGCTGAAATTGGTTGGAAATTACAAAATAATAGTCGCATTGGTCTAAATGCGCATGTAATTACTAATGGTAGGTCTTTTGATAGAAAAGATAGAACAGAAGTTATTGGGATTACCTATACAACCCCACTACAATATTCAAAAAATTAAGATTAAAAATTTTACTTATAGCTAATTCCAAAGATATTTACGATACTTAAAGCTCCTCGGTGCTGGATTTATTCCAAATACATTTTACATGATGCTGGCACATTGAAAGAGTGTATCGCTTTAACCAATAGTCTAAATAATTTTAAAAATAGCTATCAAATAATACAATAAAAAAAGGCTCTGACAATTCAGAGCCTTTTTATATAATTTACCTTTATTATAGCTATTTTAAAGGCTTACCATTCATATCAAAACGCTCAATTTTAGCCTCTTTACGCAATTTTTTTGCATATTCGCCAATAGCCTCTTGTCTTAGTTGAGAAATTAAGCTTGGCTTAATAGTTTCAAATGGAGGAGGAACCATATCTTTACGGTCTTCTACCTTAATTACATGCCAACCAAATTGAGTTTTTACTGGCTTTTTGCTATATGTGCCAACTTTCATTTCAAAAGCAACTTTTGAAAATTCAGGAAGCATCTCACCCTTTGAAAAATATCCTAAATCACCGCCATTACCAGCTGTAGGACCAGTTGATTTTGTCTTAGCAAGCTCTGCAAAATTAGCTCCCTTATCTAGCTCAGCAATTATGTCCTTTGCCTCTTTTTCTGTTTTTACAAGGATATGTCTAGCATGGGTTATTTTCTCACCCTTGTGTTTTTTAACCAATTCATCATATTTTGCCTTTATTTTATTAGCCGTTACCATTTTATCTATTTCACGCTCTAAAAAAACAGCATTTATAATTTGTTTTTTAGCTATTTTTAGCCTTTTTAAAACCTCTGGGTCATTGTCAAGTTTTGCCTTTTTAACTTTTTTTTCTAATAAAATATCATTGATCATTGTGTCAATTATTTGTGGGTACAAAGCCTCCATAGGTACGTTTGGAGGAATATTTTGTCCTTTCAATACATTTAAAATTTCACTTTTTTTAATTTTTTGCCCATCGACAATGGCAACTGTGACATCGCTATCTTTGGCTTTTTTATTTTCTTTTGCCTCTACATTACTATTTAGCCCAAATATAACAGCTAGCAAGACCAATGCAATGCTTAGATATTTAATATATTTACTCATAGTTTTCTCCTAAATTATTTACAATTTTTTAATAGACAAATAGAATCTATGTCAGCACTGTTAAAATAGCAAGAAAGAATTTATTTTTATAACTTTATAAATAATAAATAGGCTGTTTTACTTGTATAGTTACTTTGTTGGGTGTATAAATTTATGACTTTAAATATTGATTTTAAAATGAAGGGATAAAAAAATGTTTGGTGCTTTGGCTTGCAAAATATTCGGGAGTAGTAATGATAGAGAACTCAAACTTATTCAGCCTTTAGTAGATAAAATTAACTCGCTAGAGCCAGACATGGAAAAACTCTCAGATGGTGAGTTAAAAGAGCAAACAGCTAAATTTAAAAAAAGACTAGAACAAGGTGAAACATTAGATGACTTACTGCCAGAGGCCTTTGCAACCGTTAGAGAATCCGCCAAAAGAACAATAGAACACAGACCTTTTGATGTCCAACTTATTGGTGGAGTAGTGCTACATCAAGGTAAAATTGCAGAAATGCGAACTGGTGAGGGAAAAACACTTGTTGCCACCCTTCCTGCCTATTTGAATGCTTTAAATGGTAAAGGCTCACATTTGGTAACTGTGAATGATTATTTGGCAGAGCGTGATGCTAAATGGATGGGACCTGTTTATGAGGCACTTGGTATGAGTGTTGGCTATATAATTGGCAATATGGAAGACGCTAATAGAAGAAAAGCATATGCTTGCGATATTACATATGGCACCAATAATGAGTTTGGCTTTGATTATTTACGCGACAATATGAAAATGCGACTCGAAGATATGGTACAAAGAGAATTTAACTTCGCAATTGTAGATGAAGTTGATTCTATTCTAATTGATGAGGCAAGAACACCTCTTATTATCTCTGGCATGCTAGAAGACAAAACAGAAATGTACAGAGAAGTTGATAAAATAATCCCACATCTCAATGAAGAAGATTATGAAATAGATGAAAAAATACGTAGTGTTACCCTAACCGATAAAGGAAATGACCATGTAGAAAAATTACTAGAAAAAACTGGACTACTCCCAGAAGGCAATCTATATGATATTCAAAATGTTAGCTTGGTACATCATATAAATTCTGCCCTTGCAGCCCATAAAATGTTTTTCAAAGATGACCACTATATAGTCAAAGACAACCAAATTATTCTAATTGATGAATTTACAGGCCGTATGATGGAAGGACGCAGACTATCAGAAGGACTGCATCAGGCAATTGAGGCTAAAGAAAATGTACATGTGCAACATGAAAATCAAATACTTGCCTCCATTACCTTTCAAAATTATTTCCGTCTATATCCAAAATTGTCTGGCATGACAGGAACTGCCTTGACTGAGGCAACAGAATTTGAAGATATTTATGGTCTACGCGTTGTTGAAATCCCAACAAATGTTCCACAAATTAGAAATGACCACCATGATGAAATATATAGAACTGCAGAAGAAAAATATGAGGCTATTTTCGAACTGATAGAAGATTGCTATGATAGAAAACAACCTGTGCTTGTTGGCACAACATCAATTGAGAAATCAGAACTTTTATCTAAAATGCTGAAAAAAAAGAAAATACCTCACAATGTTCTAAATGCTAGATATCATGAAAAAGAAGCTCAAATAATAGCACAAGCAGGTATGCCTAGGGCAATTACAATTGCAACAAATATGGCAGGACGTGGTACAGATATTAAACTTGGTGGTAATTTAGAAATGCGCCTTTTAGAGGAAATCCCACCCAATGCTGATGATAAAAAAATCTCAGAAATTGAAAATAAAATAAAAAAAGAAATAGAAGAAGCAGCAAAACTGGTCAAAGAAAGCGGTGGACTATATGTAGTCGGTACAGAAAGACACGAATCTAGGCGTATAGATAATCAGCTACGTGGACGCTCTGGTCGCCAGGGCGATCCTGGTGCTAGTAAATTCTTTATTTCACTAGAAGATGACTTAATGCGTATTTTTGGCTCTGAGCGTATGGATACATTTTTACAAAAAATTGGACTTCAAAGAGGCCAACCCATTATTCACCCAATGATAACAAAAACTTTAGAGAGGGCTCAGAAAAAAGTTGAGGCTCAACATTATGATATACGTAAAAATCTTCTCAAATTTGATAATGTTATGAATGATCAAAGAAAGGTAATTTATGACCAGCGTCGGGAAATTATGGCAGATGATAATGTGTCAGATATAATCAAAGACATGCGTTATGATGTTATAGAAGACATGGTAAATAGATATATGCCACCCAACAGCTATGCCGATAAATGGGAGCTTGAAGCCTTAGAGAATGAAATACATAAAATCTTAGGTCTTGAACTGCCCGTACAAGAATGGGGGAAAGAAGAAGGCATTGCCCATGAGGAAATAGAAGAAAAAATAAAAGATGCATCTGATAAAAAAATGGCGGAAAAAGCAGCAACGGCGACTCCAGAACTTATGCGGCGTATAGAAAAAATAATTCTACTACAAAGTCTAGACCAAACATGGAAAGAACATTTATTATCGCTAGAACATTTAAGACAAGGTATATTCCTGCGTGCACTTGGACAAAAAGACCCACTAAATGAATATAAGACTGAGGCTTTTGATATGTTTGAAGCCATGATGTTAGAGCTTAGAGAAAATGTAACAATGACTCTTAGCCTAGTAGAGCTGCATGCAGAAGAAGAAATCCCAGATATGCCAGCATCTGAAAATAGGCACGTAACAACTGGAAGGGGCGAAGGATTGATGCCCAATAATAAAAATAATAGTGATGAATTTCCAAAAACTGGAACCTACATAACACCAGAATTTGATAAAAATAATCCTAAAACTTGGATAAAAACACCTAGAAATGCTCCTTGTCCATGTGGAAGTAAAAAGAAATATAAACATTGTCATGGCAAAGCGGTATAATTTTTTATAAATTCACTTGACAGTAAAAAAAATATCGCTTAAACATATTTTTACGATTTTGGTTGGGGCGATTAGCTCAGTTGGGAGAGCGACTGGTTTACACCCAGTAGGTCGGCAGTTCGAGCCTGTCATCGCCCACCATTCTCTCTTTTTCTTTAACCTATACAAACATAAGGCTATCACCAAAAATAAGCTGAGCTATCTTTGTCTTAAATGTTGCCTTCTAATATTTTTTCTAACAGCTCTTTGTTGTGTCTTGTTGCCTTGATTGGCTCTATGCTTGGGGGGCATATTTTTAGGTCTATTTTTAAATTGATTTTTATATTTTTTCATAAATTTTTGCCTTTGCGCAGGAGGCATATTTTGTAACCTCTTTTGTATTTTTCCCTTGTTTTTATTTAAAAATTTCTGCCTTTGCTCAGGCGACATACCCTCCCATCTCTTTTTTATTTTTCCTTTGTGTTTTTCTAAAAATTTTCTTCTTTGCTCTGGAGGCATATTTTGTAGCCTTTTTTGTATTTTTTGCCTTATTTTTTCTTTAAAAACCTGCCTTTTTTCTGGTTGCGTATTTTTTCATCGTTCTTTTATTTCTTGTTGAAGTTTACTTATTTGCTCTGGCGACATATTTTCTATATTATTCATAAAGTCCGCATATACAGGATTTCCAGCTATTGTAAAAAAAACGACAAAGCTTAAAATAACCATAAAACTATTCTTCATAATTTTTAAATCCCTGATTTTTAATTTAATACAACTCTCATACATACTACGAACATAAATATAAAATCATGCGTAAAAAATATAAGAAAAACCGCAAGTTTTGTGTAATATGTTACGTACAATATATAATAGCAAAAGAAATAAATTAAAAATATGGATACAAATGACGATAAAAACAACGATGAAATTTTAATGCAGCTCATTTCAAAAGGAGATGAAAACGCATTTGCAACACTTTTGCAAAAACATTTGCAAAAAACTGTGGGAATGGCTATTCGCATTGTTGGTAGCAGAGCAGAAGCAGAAGATATTGCTCAAGAAGCATTTATTAGACTTTGGAAATACGCACCAAATTGGAAGACAAAAGAAAAAGGAGGAGCAAAATTTACAACTTGGTTTTATCGTGTCGTTACAAATTTATGTATTGATTATACAAGAAAAAGAAAAATGGTTGCGCTTGATAATATACAAGAGCCTAAATCAGAGGAAATAGAAGTATTAACACAAATGGAACAGCGTGAAAAATACGATAAATTAGCAGAATTTGTAAGCCTATTACCAGATAGGCAAAGAATAGCACTAACTTTATGTTTTTATGAGGAAATGAGCAACAAAGAAGCGGCTGAAACTATGGGGGTTAGCATAAAATCACTAGAATCATTACTTGTCAGGGCAAGACGCAAGCTAAAAGATAAAGTTAAAAAACAAAGGGGTATGGTAAGCAATGGTTAAAAAAACAAATATAAATAAAGAAAAAATTATCAATATGATTTCAGCATATGGCGCTAATAGCAAAAATTGGCCCGATGAATTAAAAAACTTAATGCAAACAGAAACAAAAATAAATGTAGAAATTCAAAAAACACTAGCTGATGCCAACCAAATAGATAAAGAGCTTTTAGAATATAAAATACCCACAAATGGCTCAATTGATGATTTGCGAGATAAGATTATTAAAATAGCAAAAATAACTCCACAAACAAGAGAAGAAAAATCTTATAGAAAAGAAAATAAAAAATCATTTACCCAATATATATGGGATAAAATCCCATCAATTCCAGTACTTGCCCCAAGCGGTGGTATAGTTACGGTTGTACTACTTGCCTTTTGGGTCAATATTGGCACTATCAATACAAACACTCAACAATTGGATATTATATCCGACATACCTTTGGCTGAGCTTGCCATTTATGATGAATTACTACAAGACAATATAGATGACGAAGATTTAATTTGGTATATAATGGAGGATATATCTGCTGAATAATTAACTATCTCTAGTTTTAAATTGATTTACTCCACTTGCCTTTTACATAATCTTTTGTTTGTGATGCAATGATATTTATAGATTTGTATTTTTTACTTAAGATAATTTATTAGGTGAGTATCCCATGGATAGGTATCAAAAAATCAACAAGCCAAATGGGAAGTGATTTGCGCAAGTAATCAGAGCGCACCATAACGGCATTTTTGAAATTCCAGAGTTGGACAAAATTCTTAAAAGATTTTAAACAGGTTCTTATGATAAATACAGCATCAGGAAACTTCAACTATCATAAATATTTTTTGACAGTATAATAACTGTGCCTATTTGCAAATTATTATTCAAACTGTACTAAATTTATTTACTCTTGGAAAACCATTGGGAGGCAAACGCCCTGCCTGCGCCCTCTTACCAAGCCATGGCAACAAATCATGCTCAACCCTAGTTCCCGCCCCCGTTGTCCAAGAAAGTCCATCTTCTAATTTAAAGCTTTTAATATCTGAAATACCGCCATCTTTATATCTTTGTAATATTACCCCCTTACCCCTTGCCATTTGAGGAATTTCATCAAGTGGAAATAACAATAATTTTCTATTTTGCCCAATGACCGCAATATAATTATCACCCTCATTGACAGATACACAGAGTTTTGCTTCAACCTCACCCTTAACATTTAAGATTTGTTTGCCATTTTTTGTCTGCGCAACTATATCTTTTTCCCCTACAATAAAACCTCGCCCATCATCAGAGGTAATTAAGAATTTACGGCTTTCTTGATATTTATCTAAATAAACAATATCAGCATCATTTGGCATATCAATCATAAGTCTAATTGGCTCTCCAAAGCCTCTGCCCGCCGGCAAAAAGCTAGATTGTACAGTATAAAATCTGCCATTAGTTGCAAATATTATCAATTTATCGGTAGTTTCTGCGTGGAATATAAATCTACCTCTATCGCCATCTTTATATTTTAGCTCTGAGATTTTAGACAAATCAATATGCCCCTTCATTGCCCTTATCCAACCTTTTTCTGAACAAACAACTGTAATTGGTTCTTTTTCAACCATGGCTTCAGTTGGCACTTCTATCAATTTAGGAGCATCGGCAATATTAGTGCGTCTTCTACCGAGCTCAGTTTCCTTTGAAAATAATTTTTTAACTTCTGCTATTTGCCCCCGTATTTTTGTCATTTGCCTTGCATGGCTTGCAAGTAATTTTTTAAGTTCTTCTTGTTCTATTTGTAATTCTTTATGTTCTTGTCTAATTGTTATTTCTTCCAATTTTCGCAAAGAACGCAATTTCATATTTAAAATAGCGTCTGCCTGCCCATCAGTTAATTTAAATGTTTTTATAAGTTCTAACTTTGGTTCATCTTCTTCCCTAATAATGCGAATTACTTCGTCTAAATTAAGGTAAGCCACTAAATAGCCCTCTAATACTTCTAATCTTGCTGCAATTTTATCAAGTCTATGTTTAGTTTGTCTTTGAAGTACATCTTGTCTGTGGTCTATAAAAGCTTGCAATATTTCCTTTAAATTCATCACTCTTGGAGTAATCCCCCCCTCAAGCACATTCATATTAAGGTTAAATCTGCTCTCTAAATCACAATATTTATAAAGAGACTCCATTAACACAACTGGATCAACATTACGATTTCTGGGAATTAGAACTATTCTAATATTTTCATCTGACTGATCTTCAACATCATCTAATAGCGGAAGCTTCTTGTCATTTATCAAATCAGCTATTTTTTCAATTAACCTAGATTTTTGCACCTGATAGGGGATTTCAGTTATAACTATTTGATACATGCCTTGCTTTAATTCTTCTTTTTCCCATTTTGCCCGAACACGCAAGCTACCTTTACCCATCTCATAAATATTTAATATAGTTTCTTTATTTTCAACTATTATGCCTCCAGTTGGAAAATCTGGGCCTTTTACATCTTCCATTAGCTCTGCTACCGTTAAGTCTGGCTCTTTGATTAACGCACCTATTGCATCACAAAGCTCCGCCACATTATGAGGAGGAATAGAAGTTGCCATGCCAACCGCAATTCCAGTTGAACCATTAGCAAGCAAATTAGGAAAATTCGCAGGAAGCACAACAGGCTCTAAAGTTTCCCCATCATAAGTTTCACGAAAATCAACGGCGTTTTCTGCAATACCATCTAGCAATAGCTGAGCCACTGCTGTCATTCTAGATTCTGTATAACGCATGGCTGCCGCATTATCACCATCAATATTGCCAAAATTACCCTGTCCATCAACAAGTGGATAGCGAACCGCAAAATCTTGTGCGAGCCTAACTAAAGCATCATAAACTGACTGGTCGCCATGAGGGTGAAATTTACCTATCACATCACCAACAACACGGGCGCATTTTTTAGGACTAAATTCAGGTCTTAAATTCAGTTGCGACATTGCATATAAAAGTCGCCTATGTACAGGCTTTAGGCCATCACGAACATCTGGCAAAGAACGAGAAACAATCGTTGATAAGGCATAAGATAAATATTTTTCCCCTAAAATCTCACCAAATTCTCTCTCAACAATATCAATTGCAGCTGTGCTTTCAACCATTTTACTCTCTCTTAAATATAATTTAATCTATAGTTATTCTTAATATCTTGCAGAATAACAGTATTTAAAGTAATTTTAAACGTAAAGTTAAAAATAAATTATAGAAATTAAGATGAATATTAAAAGTAAAATAAAAATAATAGCTATAACAATCTCAGTAGCAATAATAGCATTATTAGCATACAATTATATCAGTAACAAAAATTCACTCAATACATTAACAAAAAATATTGTCCTTGCTGAACAAGCCCTAATTACCGATAACGTAAATACAGTTAGCTATATTGACTTAGAAAAATTATCTGTTAATAAGCAAAATCCTATAGTCAACAATATTTATTCTTATATTTCCAATACTATACTTACCAATATTAAAGCCAGCACATCTCATATAATTGCGGCTGCCTATGATGATGAAAATTTTATAATAACGATGCTGGGTAAATATGAAGACCTCAACTATATTATATTTGAGGCTAGCGAAAAACTAATGGATTTTAAACAAGTCGGAAAAAATATCTTTAGTTTTACCATAAAAAGCAAAACAAATTGTCAGCTCAACCAAAAAATAGCACTTAGTATTGAAAAAAATCGTATAATTATTGCTCCACTAAAATATATGCCACAAGCAATAAGTCGTCTAACTACTACAAATCTTAAAACAACCAATTACAATCTTACTAAATGGCAAAATTTAAAAAAAATAGAGGATATTGCAATTTTTTATGGAGCAAATAACTTTGCAATGCCCTCAATATTTTTAAATGATAATATAACCGATATGAAAAATACTATAATAGCTACAAGCAATATAGACAGTGCCTTTATTGCTATATCTAAAGCAGAAAATGCAACTTATTTAAGAGGAAACT
>JALTWL010000265.1 GCA_027047045.1 Micavibrio sp. | reverse complement strand
AAAGACAAGATAGTAACAAAGATAAAGTTTTAGGCTTACTTTTACACGGTGACGCCGCTGTTGCAGGGCAAGGTATAGTTGCCGAAACTATAATGATGACAGGGCTTGAAGGTTACGGCGTTGGCGGAACTATTCACATTGTTATCAATAATCAAATCGGCTTTACTACCAATCCTAAATGTTCACGCTCTGGTGATTATTGTACAGATATTGCAAAAATGGCGCATATTCCTATTTTTCATGTCAATGGTGATGATGCAGAATCGGTTGTACATGTCGCCAGAATCGCAACAGAATTTAGACAAAAATTCAAAAAAAGCGTATTTATTGACCTGATTTGTTATAGAAGACACGGACATAATGAAGGTGATGAGCCTGCATTTACCCAACCTTTAATGTATAAAAAAATTAAAACTCATAAAAGTGTCAGAACAATTTACGCAAATAAGTTAGTAAATGAGAATATAATCAGCGAAGAAGAAACAGAAAGCCTAAAAAATGATTTTACTGAGCAAATGGAAAGAGATTTTGCTAAGGCTGAAAATTACAAACCAAGCATCAATATGTTAGAAGGACATTGGAGCGGGTTAAAACGCTATAGCAAATCTAGCAGTACAACAAATAGTAATAGCGCCATTAGTACAGAGATAATGGAAAAATTAAAAACAGCGCTTACAACTGTTCCAAAAGATTTTAATTTAAATAAAAAAATTGCCCGCCAGCTACAAGCAAAACGCCAAATGTTTGAAACTGGCACAGGCTTTGACTGGGCAACCGCAGAGGCTATTGCCTTTGGTTCTTTATGTTTAGAAGGCTATAAAGTAAGACTGTCAGGTCAAGATTGTGAAAGAGGCACTTTTTCCCAAAGACACTCAGTTTTTATAGACCAAGAAACAGAAGAAAAATACATTCCACTAAATAATATAAAAGGACAAAAGGCTAAATATGAGGTTATAAATAGCCCTCTGTCAGAGGCGGGCGTACTTGGCTTTGAATATGGCTATTCTTTGGCTGAACCTAATTGTCTTACTCTTTGGGAGGCACAATTCGGTGATTTTGCCAATGGCGCACAAGTAATATTTGACCAATTTATAAGCTCATCTGAAGCAAAATGGCTTAGAATGTCAGGGCTAGTTGTATTGTTGCCGCATGGCTATGAAGGACAAGGCCCAGAACATTCATCTGCAAGACCCGAGCGTTTTTTACAGCTCTGCGCAGAAGATAACTGGCAAATTGCCAATTGCACAACACCTGCCAATTATATGCATATTTTAAGGCGACAATTACATAGAGATTTTAGAAAACCTTTAATAATCTTCACCCCTAAATCATTGCTTAGACATAAGGCTTGTGTGTCTTCTGCAGATATGATGATGGGAAAACATGGCTTTCAAAAGATAATATCTAGCCGTCCTAACATTGCAAATAAAGATGTAAAACGCATCATTCTTTGCACAGGTAAGGTTTATTACGATTTGGCAGAAATGCGTGATACTAAAAAAATTAAAGATATAGCCTTAATTCGCTTAGAACAACTATACCCCTTCCCAGAAGATATGCTAACAGCTGAGCTTAAAAAATATCCCAACGCCGATATTGTTTGGTGTCAAGAAGAACCAGAAAATATGGGAGCATGGAGCTTTATTGATAGGAGAGTTGAGAAAATTCTTTTAAATATAAAACATAAAATCACAAGACCAAAATATATTGGCAGGGCAGAGGCTGCCTCGCCTGCAACAGGTTTGTTAAGTGTTCACATATATGAACAAGAAAAATTAGTTCACGATGCACTTACTATTTGTTAAATTGATAAAAAAAAGGAAAATAAAAAATGACAACAGAAATTATTGTACCTTCTTTAGGCGAATCTGTAACTGAGGCAACCGTTTCACAATGGCTAAAAAATGTCGGCGATAATGTTGCCGTTGATGAGCCATTGGTAGAGCTTGAAACTGACAAAGTAACACTTGAAGTAAACGCATCTGAGGCAGGTGTTCTAAGTGAAATTAAAGTAGAAGAAGGCGAAAATGTAGAAGTAGGAGCAGTACTTGGCATCTTGGGAGAGGCAGGGGACGTTAAAATATCTACAAAAAAAACTCCAAAAGCAGAGCAAATAGCAGCTGAGCCAACCGCCAATGATGATATTAACAATGAGGCTGATAAGGATATCCCCCTTTCACCTGCAGTACTTAAATTAGTCAAAGAAAATAATTTAG
>JALTWL010000264.1 GCA_027047045.1 Micavibrio sp. | reverse complement strand
AAACTACTTTCAACAAGGAATGAATATCCAGAAGTAAGAAAGCTTCTTAGTTATATAAAATCTTACGATAAGGGAACAATGTAATTGTTATTTTTTTAGATATTTTCTAAATATAGTATACATAGCATTGATAACTATTGCGAATGTGGCAACTACTTTTGTAAAAAATCTAGTGCTCCTTGTAATATATGGGAGGCTGCTAACTTATCTATTACTGTGGCTCGCTTTTTTCTAGATATGTCCGTATCTTCTATTAGCATTCTGTCAACGGCAAAGCTAGATAATCTCTCGTCCCAAAAGGCAATTTCCAACTCTCTTTCAAAAAAGTCTTTTTTGTCCAATAAATTTTTAGCATATTGCCGAACAGATTGACATCGCGCCCCTTCACTACCGTCCATATTAAGAGGCAGTCCAATTATTATTGCAACTATACTGTATTCATCAATTATTTTTTTTAGCTCTTTTATATCGTTGCTAAATTTTGTTGAACGAATTGTAGTTAGTGGGGTTGCAATAGATAAATTACTATCAGATACAGCAATTCCTATATTTTTTGTGCCATGGTCTATGCCAAGCAAAGGACGACGTTTATTTTCATCTCTTTTTAAAATTCTTTTTATTTCTTTTAAAGAACATATTGCCATGTTATAAACTTTCTTGTAAATTAACAGCTCTTTAATATAAATATTTATAGCAGGAAGATTAGTCAAATGTCTATTGATACAAAAACAGTTGAAAAAATTGCACGCCTTGCTCGTATTCGTGTAAGTGATACAGAAAAGGAAAAATATGCAGCTGAGCTAAATAATATCATGCAATGGATTGAACAGCTACAAGAAGTTGACACTGACGGGGTAGAGCCACTTACCTCAGTTGTGGATATGGAACTTTTTAAAAGAAAAGATGAAATAACAGACGGCAATATTCAAGAAAAAATCTTAGCCAACGCCCCAGAAAGTAAAGAAGGCTTTTTTGTGGTGCCAAAAGTTGTGGAGTAATAAAAATGACAAATTTAACTGATTTAACTATAAAAGAGGCTCTAGCTGGGCTAGACAGCAGTGAATTTACTTCTCTTGAGTTAACTGAGGCTCATATAGATGCGGCAGAAAAGGCAAAAAATCTAAATTGCTTTATAACAGATAGTTTTGAACTTGCAATTGACCAAGCAAAAGCAAGTGATGAGAGAAGAAAAACAGGCAAAGTGGGCATACTGGAAGGTATACCTGTTGGTATGAAAGATTTATTTTGTACTGAAGATGTACAAACGACAGCTGCTAGTAAGATATTAGAAGGATTTAAGCCTAAATATACCTCAACTGTTGCACAAAATATGTTTGATGAGGGTGCTGTTATGTTGGGTAAAACCAATTTAGATGAATTTGCAATGGGCTCATCAAATATGACAAGTGCTTTTGGCAATGTTATCAATCCTTGGAAACGGGAAGGGGATAACACTGATTTAGTCCCAGGTGGCTCGTCAGGTGGCTCATCTGCAGGTGTTGCAGCGCGCATAATGATGGGGGCAACTGGCACAGATACTGGCGGTTCAATACGTCAGCCCGCTGCATTTTGCGGAATTGCAGGGATAAAGCCAACATATGGTAGATGTTCTCGCTGGGGGGTAATTGCCTTTGCTTCTTCTTTGGATCAACCAGGGAGTTTTGCCAGAACAGTTGAGGATAACGCAATTATGCTAAGAGCAATGGCAGGATTTGATAAAAAAGACTCAACCTCTGTTAATTGTGAAGTTCCAGATTATACCACTGCCATCACAGGTGATATTAAAGGTCTAAGAATTGGTATTCCAAAAGAATATAGAGTTGAGGGTATGCCAGAGGAAATAGAAAAACTTTGGCAAAACGGCATTGAATGGGCAAAAGATGCAGGGGCTGAAATTATAGATATATCATTGCCACATACAAAATATGCTCTACCTACTTACTATATTATTGCACCTGCTGAATGTTCTTCTAATTTGGCTAGATATGACGGTGTTCGTTATGGTCTTAGAGTTGATGAGGGTGATTCCTTAGATGATATGTATGAAATGACAAGGGCGGCAGGCTTTGGTGATGAAGTTAAACGTCGCATTATGATTGGAACATATGTTCTATCTACAGGCTATTATGATGCTTATTATAATAAAGCTCGTCGTATCAGAAAGCTAATTTGGAATGATTTTAATGAAGCCTATAAAAACTGTGATATTATTCTAACGCCAACAGCGCCAAGTGCTGCCTTTGG
>JALTWL010000263.1 GCA_027047045.1 Micavibrio sp. | reverse complement strand
ATTTCTGGCAGCCCTGCCAATTGTTTGAATAAGTGATGTTTTATTGCGCAGAAAACCTTCCTTATCGGCATCTAAAATTGCAACAAGCGCGCATTCTGGTATATCTAGCCCTTCTCTTAGTAGGTTAATTCCAACTAATATATCTATATTGCCAAGTCTAAGCTCTCTGATAATTTCTATTCTCTCCAGCGTGTCAATGTCAGAGTGCATATATCTAACCTTTAGCCCAATATCTTGCATATATTCGCTTAAATCTTCTGCCATTCTTTTGGTAAGGGTGGTAACCAAGACTCTCCCCCCCATGCTAACAACTTCGTGACATTCGGCAAGTAAGTCATCTACTTGGTTGGTTGCGGGTCTTATAACTACCTCTGGGTCAACAAGCCCTGTTGGTCTGATAATTTGCTCAACAAATACGCCGCCTGTTTGCTTTAGCTCCCAATCAGCTGGCGTTGCAGATACAAAAATTGTTTGTGGGCGCATTTTATCCCATTCTTCAAATTTTAATGGGCGATTGTCCATACAAGCGGGCAATCTAAAGCCGTATTTGCTTAAATTTTCTTTTCTTGCTCTATCACCATTATACATGCCGTGCAACTGCGGTATCATAACATGGCTTTCGTCAATAAATAAAATAGTGTCTTTTGGTAAATATTCAAATAAAGTTGGTGGAGGCTCACCAATTTTGCGCCCTGTTAAATAGCGAGAATAATTTTCAATCCCAGCGCACATACCCGTTGTCTCTAGCATTTCTATATCAAAACTAACACGTTGCGAGAGTCTTTCTGCTTCTAAGAATTTTCCCTCTTTTTCAAATTCTTCTATTCTTAATTTTAGGTCACGCTTTATATATTTTAATGCCTGTCTAATCGTTGGTTTAGGCGTTACATAGTGGCTATTTGCGTAAATTCTAACTTCTTCTAAATTTGCTATTTTTTTGCCTGTGAGAGGGTCAAATTCAGCTATTTCTTCAATTTCATCACCAAAAAATGACAGTCGCCAAGCAGAATTTTCTAGATGAGCTGGAAAAATCTCTAAAATATCACCTCTTACTCTAAAATTGCCACGCCCCAGCTCTATATCATTTCTGCTATATTGCAGCTCTACTAATTGCTTGACTAGATTATCTCTTACTAAATTATCGTCAATTTTAAGAGATATAGTCATTTCTTGGTAAGTTTCTGCGTCACCAATACCATATATACAAGAAACGCTGGCAACTATTATTGTGTCTTTTTGCTCTAATATCGCTCTTGTTGCAGAATGACGCATTCTGTCTATTTGCTCATTTATTGATGCGTCTTTTTCTATATATGTATCCGATTTTGGAACGTAAGCTTCTGGCTGATAATAATCATAATAAGATACAAAATATTCAACCGAACTATTTGGAAAAAGCTCTTTCATTTCTGAGTAAAGCTGCGCTGCCAGCGTTTTATTGGGGGCAAGTATTAGGGCAGGTCTTTTCATTTCTTTTATGACATGTGCCATTGTAAAGGTTTTGCCTGAACCTGTAACCCCAAGTAAAACCTGGTTTTTATCGCCTTTTTTTAATCCCTCAGCAAGTGTGGTTATTGCCTCTTTTTGGTCACCAGATGGAGAAAATTCACTAATTAGCTCAAATTTACTGTTGCTTGACATATGCTTTTATTTTCTTTTTCTGGTAGGTTTTGGCATTTTACATGGAAATTCCTTAAATAAAGCAAGCGCCACCGCAGGGGCTGCTATAAATTGGTCATGTTGGGGGGAGCTCCTTAAATATTTAATTATTCTATTTGTAACTTCACTTATTTTCATATGATTAGGGGCACAAAAATTAACCGTTGGGGCTGTACCTAAGGATTTGGTTAAATTATGATAATCAATAACCCCTGCAATATATCCATAGCAAAGTTTATTTTGCTCTTTATTATTACTGGTACAAAATTTAATTAAATCAAGCGCCGTCATATAAGCAGCGTTTGCTTTAATACTGTTAAAACTAAAGCCCAACTGTAAAAAAATAAGACATAAGATAAATCTATTTATTTTATACATAGCGCTTAACTTTCATAAGGTCGGTTATCTAAGTTAAGACAATATATTTTTTTTAAATTATTTTAAATGTTTTTTTAATAAAACTATGCCACTATGACGTAACGTTGGATTTTTAACTTTATTAAAGAGAAATAAAAATGAAAAAACTTATATATTTGGCTGTTACTGTATTTTTTATATTTATTTTAAATACTCCTAGTTTTGCGGTATCTGATGAGGAGGCTCTGCAAATTAAGAAATCTGTTGCTGATTATATGAATAATATTAAATATGCTTATAATATGTCACCTGAAATAAATATTGAATATTTGGGGGAGGTAAAAGTAACACCAAAAAATAATTACTATGAAATTATGTTGCCTAAAATATCTTTTAATGTATCTAATCCGCAAAATCCAGCAGATGAGCTGATAGGTAAAATAGACCCAATAATTATAAATGCCTCACAAAAAGATGATGATATATGGGCTGCTAGCTTTTCTGTTCCGTCTTTAATTACAGCTACAAATGGCAATGACAAGGAAGTGGTGAAGCTAGAAATTGGCTCGCAGCGGGCGAGTGTGCTTTTTATGCCTAAATTTTTAACTGCTATAAAATATGATATATCATACAAGGATATAGTAATTTATAGTTTTAGAGAAGAAAATAGTAAATTTAGTGTGGGTGAAATAATTTCAACTCTTGATTTAAAAAAACAAGATAATGGTTTTTGGACTGGACCAAGTGAGTTAGAAATTAAAAATATAGGTGCTATTAATGATAATTTTCAATTAAATATTGAAAATATTGGAGCCAAAGCCTTTTATGAAAATTTTGATTTAGAAACAGTATCTTTGGCGCAAATGAAATTTTTAAATGGTGATTCGTTAAATCTTAGCCTGCGTGAACAAAAAGAGCTATCTGATGAATATTTTAAATCCTTGCTTCAGTCAATGGATTCAACTGACATGAAAATGGGTTTGCAAAATATGAAAATTGTGCATAAAGATGAAGAAACGGGGGCAGTTGATAATTTTATGACTAAAGATATGTCTTTGGCGTTTAGCGCAAAGGCACTTAGAAGCAATGTTGCACATATAGGTTTTGCTTTTAATTTTGATGGGACAAATTCTTCAAATAATACGGCTCAGTCTATCATTGATGCGGTTATTCCTAAAAAAATTGAAATTGATACTATTTTTACAAGACTTCCTATACGAGATTTAATATTTGCAAAATCAGAATCAGAATCAGAAGATGCCATTGCCAGCCCAACAAAAGAGTTTGATAATATTTTAATAGCACTTATGAAAGTTGGCACAGAAGTTATAATCAATAAAATTAATTTTGATACAAGAGATATTGGTTTTGTAACTAATGGTAATGTGAAAATTACGCCTAATGCTGCTCTTAATGTTCTTGCAAATTTAACTTTAAAAGTTAGAAATTTAGATGATGTTATAGCGAAATATTCTAACTCTCCTGATATGCCAGAGCAAATAAAACAAATGGTAGCATTTGTAACAATGTTACAAATGTTGGGTAGCCAAGAGGTAAATGATAACGGTGAAAATATTAGGGTTTATAAAATTGAGCTAACCCAAGAAGGTAAAATGATGTTAAATGGAGCTGATTTAAGCACACTTATTGGCGGTTTTGTACAACCAAGACCTACAGATTTTGATAATAATAGTATTCCTTAAAAATTTAAGCACTAATTAGCGCATGGGAAAGCATTTGTAAGTGCTATGGAAATTATCTCACGTGCAGGTTTTCTCTGAAGACTGGGGTTTGCGTTCATATAATTTATTACTATATCTACGAGTTGCTGACTTCTAACAGATGTTCTATGGCATGGCTTGTTATTGTTAATTTTTGTAACAAGCAACATATCTGCGACCCCTGTAATAAAGCCAAAACACCGACCATAATCTGTATCAAACTTACTAAAACAAAGTTTTTTTAGCTCAGAGCCGGTCATATAATTACTGGCAATTGCTTTATTTGCTGTTAGGGAAAAAACACTAAATATTACCAAAAAAATTAAAATATATTTCATTTTTAAAACCATACCTATATAAATTTTGCAAATAATACACCAAAGGGAAGTAGCTCAATTTTATTTTTATTATCCAAAACACTGTTTTCTAACCCATATCCGACGAGTATATCTAACTTATCTTTTTTGTCCATAGAAATACAACTATCACCAAGATTAAAAGCACATAGCAATTTACAGTTATTCAATTTTCTAGTGAAAATAAGCAGATTATCTTCTGCTTTTATAAATTCTATATCACCTTTTAAAATTTCTATTTGTTTTTTGCGCCATTTTAGAAATTTTCTAGTAAAATTAAGCGTAGATTGACTATCTTGTTCTTGTATATTTACGGCCAATTTTTTATGTTCCTTTGGGATTGGAAGCCAAGTTTTTTTAGCCCTAGAAAAACCAGCATTTAATTTTTTACTATCCCAAACCATAGGGGTTCTGCAACCATCTCTACCTTTACTGTCTGGATATAAGAATATTCCAAACGGGTCTTGCATTAGCTCAAAAGGCACATCAGCTTCAGTTAGCCCCAGTTCTTCCCCTTGATATAGATAAATAGTTCCTCTAAGCGAACATAAAAGTGCAATTAACATTTTTGCCCGTTTGGCTATATTTTCACTATTTGAAGGAGCATTGCGAGATGCAACCCTTACAAAATCATGATTAGAAAAAGCCCAAGCAGGCCAGCTATAATCGTCGGCATAAGAGAAAAATTCTTCAACGGCGTTTTTAATTTCTTCTGCCCCATCGCTCCAACCAAGGAGAGCAAAATTATATGCAGTGTGTATTCTATCTTTGGTTGCTGTATATTCGGCTGATAATTTAATACAATCATCACCGCCTATTTCCGCCACCATCATTTTATCTTTATATTTATCAGTTAATTTTCTAAGCTTAGTCATAAATTCTAAATTTTCAGGCCTTGATTTATCATATATATGATGTTGCATGTCGTATGGGCATGGATTTTTATATTGGCAATGTTTAAAATTATCCCAATCTATCTTTTTAGGAGGATTGTCCCGCAATTTATCATCATGCATGCAGTGATTAACAGCATCTAACCTAAAGCCATCAACTCCACGCTTTAGCCAAAATTCAACTTCATTGAGCAGAGCTTCTTGTACTTCTTCATTTCTAATATTTAAATCTGGTTGTTCTTTTAAAAAAGAGTGCATATAATATTGTCCTCTTTTGCAGTCATATTCCCAAGCGGTACCACCAAATACAGAAAGCCAATTATTGGGAGGAGTACCGTCTTCTTTTGGATTAGCCCAAATATACCAGTTGGATTTTGGATTTGTTTTATTTTGCCGACTTTCTTTAAACCACGCATGCATGTCAGATGTATGGCTAAGTACCATATCAATAATTACACGTAAATTATAAGAATGAGCCTCTTTTAACATTAAGTCAAAATCTTCTAAATTGCCAAAAATTGGGTCAACTTCTCTGTAATTTGCAACATCATAGCCAAAATCTTTCATTGGTGATTTGTAAAAAGGCGATATCCAAATTGCGTCTACTCCAAGCGAGGCGATATAAGGTATTTTTTCTTTAATACCTTGTAAATTACCAATACCATCAGCATTGGTATCTTTAAAGCTTTTGGGGTATATTTGATAAAATATAGCGTCTTTCCACCAGTCTTTTTTTGACATTTTAGTTAACTCCTAAAAAGAATTTAAGGTCTTGGGTCAGTATTTAAGAAATTTGAAGAATCAATGTTTCCACCTGTTGTGTGATTAACATTAGCAGGATTTAATCCAGTTGCAACACCCCACCAGTTAGATTTAGCAGAAATTGTTTTTCCATCTAAATCGCTCCATATATCGAAATTTCCTCCACCAAATATTCGGTTATTACCAACTGAGTTAAGAGAACCGCCACCAAAATCTGGATTAAAGTTACCACTACTATCTGTATCTAACTGTAAAGAGTATGTAGAAGAATTTGTAATATCTGTATTTTCTATTTTCACATCAATGCTAGAAGTGTTAATTGCATTTACAAATAAGCCTGGCCCTGTATTATTATCAATAATAGAATTTTTAAGGGTAATATCTGCGTTTGAACCTTGTCTTGATATTAAGAACATTCCTCCACTAGTTGCTGTATTTACTGTTATATTATCTAAGTCAGCCACCATTTTAGAGTTAATACCATTTGCGACAACCTCAAACCCCTGTTGTCCGCTAGCAGTTGAGGTAAAATTAATTATATCAGCGCCAATATCAGCACTGCCCCTAGAAATCATTTGAAAACCATCGGTGCTATTAGCATTAACGGTAATGTCCGATATGGTTACTGTTGCCTTTGAGCTATCTTGGATATCAACCATCAGCCCCTTTGTTCCATTATTTGTCATGGAACTATTTTTAATAGTAATATCGTGCGCTCCATTGCCACCAGCAAAAATTTGCACCCCATCAAGGATATTATTATTTGCTGTGTGGTTTTTAATTGTAATATCAAAATCAGCATTGTTGGCAATTGCAGTCATCAGACCAGCATTTCCTCCATTTGAATTGGTGGTACTATTTTTAAGTTTTACTTCTAGTATAGAATTTTGAGCCGCCTCAAAACGTATTCCTGAATTTGTATTATTATTGGCAGTAATATTTGAAATTTTTGCTTTTAATTCTGCTCCATTAAATGTACGTACGTGTGTACCAACAATTGTATTAGAATTGGTTATATTGTCTTTAATTGTAATTTTAAAATATCTACTATCTGTGAATGCAGCGTGGATACCATTTTCACCAGCACCAGTTATAGTATTGTCATGTATATTTGCATTACTTGCATTAAGGATAAATATACCGTCTGCATTTGTATTTTCTACAGTAAAGCCTGCTACTTCTGCTTTATTGGCGGAAATAACCACACCGTCCCCCGCAATGTTGGTTATATGGGGAGCTGTGGTTTTAGATTCTATCAATACGCCTTTTCTAGTCCTTAAATCTATACCAGAGCCGATAAAGCGCATATTTTTTTTAGCTAAAGTTATTCCTTTATCCATATTTGTGGTCGTACCATCACCCTTTCTAACAAAAATAGTGCTATTTTTAGGCGCTATAGCTTCAGCCTCAGCAAGGTTATTAAAGGGTTTTGAAGGTGTTCCATTACCACCAGCAGGGGCAGTATTATCAACAAAATAGTATTTTTTTCTTTTACCATCATCATCACGTTCAAATCGTTTTTTTGCTTTAACTCTTTTTGTTACAATATCAACATCTCTGACGATAGGCTCCATCATATATTTATATATATTATTTGGTTTTTTTGTTGATTTTTTATTGGGAAATTTTTGTAAGGGGATTCTTAATTTTAGCTCAATAAATCTATTACTTCCCCTGACATTGTCATGACTATATTCCCCACCCAAACGTAACCAGTCGGTTATATCTGTGTAGCTCCTTATTCTAAAACCTTCTAAGTCTATTTCATCATTTGCAAAGCCAAAACGGTAAAATCCAACATTTAGCCATGTATCTTTAATAAAATCTATTTTACGTCCAACTTCTATATCAAATCCTTTGAGGGCGACCTCTAAAGTTTGACCATTGTTAACTAAAACATATCCATCAGAGGTAAGGGCTGCGGTATCTGGTTTATCTTCAATTATTTTATCATTAGTAAGTGGTTGATAAAAATTAGTTCTAAAGCTCCATTTAGAGCTAAGAGCTTCTCCTCCCATATTTATTTGAGTAAAATAGTTATTAAATTGACTTTTTCTTCTATCTAAAAAGCCGTAACTACCAAATATTATGTCCTTACCATTTATATTGTTGATTTTACGGTAAGCAAGCCCAAAGTTACCTTCAAATTCTTCTGCGCTTGTAGATACAAATCTTATGTCAGAAAATAGCAATTTATCTTTGGTTTGTTTTATTGGCAACATAAAATTTGCACTTCTAATTGTGCGGTTATTACCAGGTTTGACTAATATATCTACAATTGGGGAATAAAAAATGTCATCAGATGCTTTAAGCTCTGTCGTGGTGATAACTATAAAAATAACAATAAAAAAAGATATAAACTTAAACATAGTTTAAAAATATAAATTTTTATTAAATGTAAATCAATAGTTAAGGCCATCTATTGTGAATCCAAAGCCACTGGGCTGGTGCTTTTCTTATCCATTCTTCAAGCATTAAGTTAATATTTGCCGTTGCATTTTGTATGGTCTTTTCTTTTGATTTTTCTTCTAATTTATATATTTTTAGGTCTGGCATTATGGTCATGCGAAATTTTGTCCCTTTTATTCGCTCTATTTTAACGGGATAAACTGGGCAGTTAAATTTAATTGAAAGTTGCGCTACAATGGGGGAAGTCATTGCATATTGCCTAAAAAACAGCACTCTTATCCCCTCATTGAGTTTTTGGTCATTAAGTATTCCAATTTTACCACCAGATTTAATAATTTTTGCCATTTTAATAGCTGATTTTCTACTTTTTGCTATATGTCCTGCAACACCTATATTTCTAATATTTTTTAAAAAATCATCAACAAATGGATTGTTGGGTTTACGATAAGTTAAATTTATATTTAATCCAGACTGTACAGTTGCACTAGCGGCCAGCATTTCCCAATTTGCCAAATGTCCAGATACAAAAATTGCGGGCTTATTACTTTTGGCAATTTCATCTAATAGCTCTTTATTTATAATTTCAGTTTTAGCACCTAATTTTTTTAAATGTGGATATTCAGCAATTACTCGTCCTAAATTTTCCCACATCTTTAAGATTATTTTTTTTCTTTCAGCCTCTGTTAGCTCTGGCATGGCAAGGATTAAATTTTTATTTGCTTTTTTGCTAGCACCTATTTTAGGTCCTATTTTTTTGCCCAGCCAACCACCTATATTTGATGCTGTTTCTGGAGAAAATTTCTGAAAAAATCCATATATTATATACACAGCTATAGCTTCTAATATATAGCGTATTTTTTTTAACATTTTTGTAAACTTTCTTTTAGAAAATTTAAAATTTCTTCTTTATTTTGCCATTTAAGCTTTATATCAACAATTTCGACTTTATCTTGGAGCGATTTGGGTATCCGAAGAAAATCCTTTTTTGTTGTAACTAAGGGAAGATTATTTTTATTTGCAATTTCTAGCATTTTTTTTAATTCATTTTCTGTGTATTTATGATGGTCGGCAAATTCATAAAATTTTGCAACTTTTACCCCCGCATTTTCTAAACTTAATTTAAATTTTTTAGGCACGCCAATTCCTGCAAAGGCGACAGTATTTTTAATTTTTGCTATATCTTCATTTAGTAGAATATCGGCAAAAAAAACTTTATTTTTAAAGCCATATTTTTGCAAAATGTCTAACCATTTTTTTTGTTTTTTGTGGCCGGCATTTAAAATAATACAAGCATTTATTTTTAAAAGAGTATCTTTTAAATGCTCTCTTAAAGGCCCTGCTGGAAATATATGATTATTACCAAGTCCAATTGTTGCATCTATCACTAAAATAGAAATATCTTTGTATATTTTCATATTTTGCAAGCCGTCGTCCATAACAATACTGCCTGCGCCCGATTTTACAGCTTTGCTTGCGCCTTTAAATCTATTCTTAGATACCCAAGTAAAACCATGAGATGCTAAGATAAGAGGCTCATCACCAACATCTAAATAGTTATGTTTTTTTATATCAACTAATTTTGTGCCAGCTACATTAGCCCCATATCCTCTAGTTAAAAAATGTGGTAAATATCCTAAATCATATATTATTTTAGCAACTGCAATTGCAACAGGTGTCTTACCACTTCCCCCCATAGTAATATTACCAATACAAATTACTGGTTTTGATATTTTGCGGGGAGTTTGTAATTTTCTAAATATTTTTGATATTAAATCATAAATAAAAGCCAGTCCTCTTAGAAAAAAAGAAGGTTTTTTTGTTGTATCTTCATACCAAAATTTAGGAGTTTTAAACATCAAACAATATAAAAGCTAAGTTATTATTTAGGAGCGCCAAAGCGTTTTTTAATCATATCAAAACTTGCTCTAACCGCATAAGCCTCTCCCCCTTTAGGACGACCAGCTTTAGGCGTTGGGTTCCAACCATAGGTATCAATATGCACCCATGATATATCTTCTTCAATAAATTTTTGTAAAAACAGAGCTGCCGTAATTGCGCCCGCCATTCCACCAGAGCCTGTATTGTCAGTATCTGCAATATCACTGTCTAACATTTTTTCGTAATTTTTCCAAAGTGGTAGCCGCCAAAGCGGGTCTTCTGTTTTGTGGGCTGATTTTTGTAAATCTTCTGCTAACTTATCGTCATTAGTAAAAATTGGTGGCAGTTCTGGTCCAAGAGCCACTCTTGCCGCCCCTGTGAGTGTTGCAAAATCCATTAGTAAATCGGGCTTTTCTGTACAAGCCTCTGCCAAAGCATCGGCAAGCACAAGCCTACCTTCTGCATCTGTATTGCCTATTTCAACGCTAAGTCCTTTTCTTGTGCTAATTATATCACCAGGACGCATAGCATTTCCAGAAACAGAATTTTCAACCGCTGGGATTAAAACTCTAAGCCTAACTGGCAGCCCAGCTTCCATAATCATTTGTGCCAAGCCCAAAACATGCGC
>JALTWL010000262.1 GCA_027047045.1 Micavibrio sp. | reverse complement strand
ATAATAAATCATGCAAAAAATCACAGTATAAAAACATATGTAATAAATCTTCATCTTCTTCCTGACAAACAGGACATAGACTCGATTCAACATTACCAAATTTAAATAATTTATTATTTGTGAAAATAACATTATGTACAATTCTATAATCCAAATCTACCAATTCTGAACTTTTATCATTGCCATGTACATGTTTCCAAACGAAATTCCAGGATATATTTAAACCCATAGCATTCCATTTCTCAAGGCAAGTGGGTTCTTTAAAATATTCAGTGATTATTACAGAATATGTTTTTTTAACACTGAATTCTTTAACACTAATTATATTATTACTGTTTATCAAAAATAGATTTTTTGTTTGTGTTGATTTTGTAACTTTATTTGATATTATATTTTTCCATTCATCTGGTATAGAGTTAATAATTATCTTGTATGCTATTAAAATTTCTCTGTCTGGTATATGTGGGTGTTTTTCGTGAATAATTTCAACAATAGCTGAAGCTGGGAAAAACCCCGGAATCACTTCATATATAATATCTGATATAGCAACTAACCCACTATCAATAAAATAATTAAATATTAACATCTTATTTTTGTATTTAATTAATGGGTTACTGAAAAGTGGCTGACTAAATATGTCATGTCTGTCTAATGGAAAATGTCGTTCTTTTTTCGTAATTAGGTCCCATGCTGACAAGACCTCTGCATAGAAACAATTAATTCCTTCTAATGCTGATTTATTATAAACAATATTAAAAATGTTAAATGTTAAATTCATGTTCATATATTTTGCAAGAAATTCAGACATTGTGTATTTCCATACAGCATTAAAATTTTCATCAAAATATTTTCTGAGTAATTTTACTCGAAAAGCAATTTTCTTTAAAAACGTATCTTGAATATTTAACCCACCCAATGATTTATTTCCAATTATTGTTGAATATTTTATTAAAGGCGTTTTACCCTCCCACATAAATCTATTAAACAATTTCTGAATTTCTTTCTCTACCCAATTTGGTACTGGAATTGTGCTAACCATATACCACAGTGTAGAAGTTAGCAATGTATTCCAAACTGTGGCTTTTCCGTTTAAAGTCAATTTTCTTTGATTCCACATATTAATTAAAGTTTTCATTTTCTGTATTTTATTATTCCAATTTAAGCTTTCGCATAATGATTTGTTGCGTCCTAAATAAACACCTAATATTTTTACACAATCTTTATTTACTGACACTGGCATATTAAAAGATACAGGGTTCAGAGCTGCCTTACCAAGAAGAAGTATCTCAGATTTTTCAACATTAACTTTTGCTCCAGTAGCTTGACAATACGTATTTATAGCATTAAAAACGGACTCAACAGACTGAGTATCTCTTACTGTAATTGTTGTATCATCAGCGTGCTGAAATAATAAAGCATTAAAACATTCTGTAATTCTTATACCATTAATGTCTTGTCTGTTTTTAATTAAAATATTCAAAGGTTCTGCTATAATAATATACAAAATCATAGAAATAGGACATCCCTGTCTAACACCTCTAGTAACTGGGAAAAAAGGCGTTAAGTGACCATTGATTTTTATAGTACTTTTTATGTCATTATAGAGAATTTTAATCCATGATATAAACTTTTCACCAAAATTAAACTTTTTCAATATCTTTAAAATAAAACTGTGCGAAACTCTGTCAAAAGCCTTTTCTTGATCTATTTTTATCAAATAACCTTCTTCATTGTTATTTTCTACTAAGTCTATTACATCTCGAACTGACATTATGTTGTCTGCGATGTCTCTTCCTTGTACACAACACGTTTGTTCAGGGGAAATAATCGATGGGATAACTTGTTTAAGTCGATTAGCTAATACTTTAGATATTAATTTATAATCTACATTTAAAAGGCTTATAGGTCTATAGTTTTTTAGATCACATTTATCTCCCCTTTTTTTTGTAAAACAGACTAATTACACCTTTCTTCATGGATCGTGTCAAATGTTCTTCATTTTGAATGGTTAATATTACTTTGTGAAAAATGTGTTTTAAATCCTCCCAAAATTGCATATAAAATTCTGCTGTTAAACCATCCATACCAGGTGATTTATTTCTATTCATGCTTTTCAAAGCTGTTGTTAATTCTTCAATCGATATTTCTTTGTCGCAACAATTTATTTCAAAGTCATTTATTTTATTTTCAATTAAATGTAAAATTTCCTCTTCTTTTTTCTATATTTATGCTTTCCTTTGTATACAGTTTTGAATAAAAG